>JAGHZG010000008.1 GCA_017743275.1 Chloroflexota bacterium
GACCAGCGGGGCGGCGCGCCGGGCACCCGCGAGACGGACCTGCTGCGCCCGATGCATCTGGTGGAGCGGGTGCATGGGGTGTTGCTGACCGGCGGCTCGGCCTTCGGCCTCGCCGCCGCCGACGGCGTTGTGCGCTACCTGGAGGAGCGCGGCGTCGGTTTTGACGCCGGCGTGGCGAAGGTCCCCATCGTCCCGGCGGCGGTCAACTTTGACCTGAACCTGGGCGACCCAACGGCGCGGCCGGATGCGGCGATGGGCTACGCTGCCTGTCAGGCCGCCACCAATGGCCCCGTCGCCGAGGGGAACGTGGGCGCGGGGACCGGCGCCAGCGCGGGCAAACTCCTGGGCATCCTCCGCGCAATGAAGACCGGCGTCGGCAGCGCAGCGGTTCACCTGGAGGACGGGCTGGTGGTGGCCGCGCTGATGGTCGCTAATCCCTTTGGCAATGTCGTGGACCCCCGGAGCGGGCTGATTCTGGCCGGCGTCCGTCCGCCCGATATGGAGCGGCCCGCCGATGTCCTTCCCATTCTCCAATTCCTCCACGAACAGGGGGTGCTCCGCCCCTTCCCTGCCACCAACACCGTCATCGGCGTCGTGGCGACCAACGCCCGGCTGAACAAGGAGGCGGTCAACAAAGTCGCCCAGATGGCCCAGGACGGCATCGCCCGCGCCGTCCATCCGGCCCACACGATGTACGACGGCGATACCCTCTTCGCCCTGGCGACGGGGGAGAAACCCGCCGACGTGAACCTGGTCGGGGCCTTTGCGGCGGAGACCGTGGCCCAGGCCATCGCGCGGGCGGCAACGATGGCGGAGAGCGCCGGTGGGCTTCCGGCCTACCGCGACCTCTTTGGCAAAGTGGGCAATGTGGGGTAAAATAATGGCATGGAGGAAATACAGATATGCCCAGAGAAATCCTCTTCCTTGTAGAAGAAGCACCGGAGGGTGGATACATTGCCCACGCCCTGGGATACCCGATATTCACCGAAGCGGATACGTGGGATGAACTGAAAGAAGCGGCCCGGGACGCGATTCGTTGCCATTTTGATCGGGAAGAACGGCCCGCACTACTCTACCTGCGTGTCGTCCGAGAGGAAGTCGTGCCTGTATGAGAATTCCTCGGGACCTGAGTGGTGAAGAACTGGCTTTCCTGCTACAGCGCTTCGGCTACCATATCACCCGCCAGACAGGAAGCCACATGCGCTTGACCACTTTACAGGGGGGAGAGCACCATATCACAATCCCTCGTCACAGGCCGCTGCGAGTTGGCACGCTGAATGGCATCTTGAGAGAAGTTGCACAACATCTTGGAATAGACCGCGAAACATTGCTCAGAGCACTCTTTGAATAAGGGAGGACCCTGATGCCCAATCCCGAACTGCAATCCATCGCTACCGTCCTGCTGGAGCGCATCCAGCAATTCCAGCCCGTCGTCGTCACCGAAGATGTCGGCACGGTCGTGGAGGTCGGGGACGGTATTGCCCGCGTCTCCGGACTCCCCACCGTCCAGATGAGCGAACTGGTCACCTTCCCCGACGGCACTATGGGAATGGCCTTCAACCTGGAGGTGGACAACGTCGGCATCATCATTATGGGCGACTACACGAACATCCGGGAGGGCGACCTGGTCCGCCGCACCGGGCGCATCGTCTCCGTGCCGGTGGGCGATGCCCTGTTGGGCCGCGTCGTGGACGCGCTGGGCCGCCCCATAGATGGCAAGGGCCCCGTCCGCACCGACAAATACCGCCCCATTGAGCGCATCGCGCCGGGCGTCGTTGTCCGCCAGAACGTGGACACGCCGGTCCAGACCGGCATCAAGGCCATAGACGCGATGATTCCCATCGGCCGGGGCCAGCGGGAACTCATCATCGGCGACCGGCAGACGGGCAAGACCGCCATCGCTATAGACACCATCATCAACCAGAAGGGGAAGGACCTCTACTGCATCTATGTTGCCATCGGGCAGAAGCGGGCCCAGATTCGGCAGGTGGTGGCGACCCTGGAACGGTACGGCGCGATGGAGCACACCATCGTGGTGGTGGCGTCCGCTTCGGAGCCGGCCGCGCTCCAGTACATCGCCCCCTACGCGGGCTGCGCGATGGGCGAGGAGTTCATGGAGACGGGCCGGGACGCCCTCGTCGTCTACGACGACCTCTCCAAGCACGCTTGGGCCTACCGTCAGGTCAGTCTGCTCCTGCGCCGTCCGCCGGGCCGGGAGGCCTACCCCGGCGACATCTTCTACCTGCACTCCCGCCTGTTGGAACGGGCCGCCCGCCTGGCCAACCACTACATCATCGTCCCGAAGGACGCTCCAGCGGATGCAACCGAAGGGGTGGACGGGCAGGTCTACGTCGGCCCGCTGGGCCGGGAACGGGCCGAGGAGCGGCTGAAGGAACTGGGCGACGGGTACGAAATCCGCAAGAAGTCCGGCACCGGCGGGAGCCTCACCGCGCTCCCTATCGTGGAGACCCTGCTGGGCGACGTGACGGCCTATATCCCGACCAACGTCATCTCCATCACCGACGGGCAGATTTATCTGGAGACGGACCTCTTCAATGCGGGCATCCGTCCCGCCATCAACGTGGGCATCTCCGTCTCCCGCGTCGGTGGCGACGCGCAGACCCGGGCGATGAAGCAGGTGGCGGGCGGCCTGCGGCTGGACATGGCCAGTTACCAGGAACTGGCGGCCTTCGCTCAGTTGGGCTCCGAACTGGACGAGGCGACCCAGCGGAAACTGGACCGGGGCCGTCGGCTGACGGAACTCCTCAAACAGCCCCAGTACGAACCGGTCCCGCTGGAGGAGCAGGTGATGATCATTTACGCTGGCACCCACGGCTATATGGACTATGTGCCGGTGGCGAAGGTCCGGGAGTACGAGCGGTCGTTCCTGAATTTTATGCGGACGATGCACCCGGAGGTCGGCGCCGACATTGCGGCCCGAAAAGAACTCAGGAAGGAAACGGAGCAGGCCCTGCAAGGCGCGCTGGAGGAATTCAACCGCCGATGGACGGTGTGATGCCGGATCCGGCTTCGCCGGGGAGGAGTGGGATGGATGAAATCCTGACGATGGAAGAGATGAGGGAGCGATATCCCGGGGAATGGGTACTCATCGGCTGCACGGAACTGGACCCCGAAATGAGGATCCTTCGCGGCAGAATTTTGGCCCATTCGTTGGATAGAGATGAAGTTTACCGGCAGATTCCCCTCTCGCTCCTGGTAGACGACCAAATCGTTGCTCTCGCGGTTGAATATATGGGCGAAGTGCCGGAAGATGTGGTGGTTGTGCTGTGAGTACCAGGCACTATCGTCTCCCGTCGTTTCCGCAGCGAAAACTGCTACTGGTGCGTGCTGCGATTGGCTCTGAAAAAGGTATTCCGATCCGCCTCAATTTGTTGCTGGATACCGGTGCCCGATACACTCTGCTGCCGGTGGAAATTGTCAGGGCCGTGGGCTGTGAAATTCATAGCCCTTTGCGCCGGATTCCTGTGATGACCGCTCAGGGAGTCATCCAGGCTCCGATTGTGGAGGTTCCCTGGTTCCATTGCCTGGGTCAGCGGATAGAAAGGTGGCCTGTGATCGCTCATACTTTGCCGCCTGAGAGTTTCGTAGACGGCCTGTTGGGGATGGACTTTCTGACCCGTTTTCAGGTCACGATCGTCCTGGATCAGGCCCGGAGTGCAGAGATCATCCTGCGAGTTCCTGACTGATTCGGAGAGATTGCGATGGAGACCCTGCGAGAAATCCGCCGACGCATCCGCAGCGTCCAGAACCTGGCCCAGATGACCCGCGCGATGGAGGCCGTCTCCGCCTCCAAGGTGCAGAAGGCCCAGGCCGCGGTTATGGCGACCCGCCCCTACGCTCACCGCGCCTGGGAGGTCATCGTCAACCTCTCCGGCGTGCCGGGCATCCCCCTGCACCCGCTTCTGACGGTCCGGGAGCCGGTCCGTTCTGTACTTCTGGTCGTCTTCACCAGCGACCGGGGGCTCTGCGGCGCCTATAACCACAACGTGATCCGCGCCGCTACCGACTATGCCCGACTGTTGGGCGTTCCGGTGCGTTATGTCGCTGTGGGCAAGCGGGGGCGGAACATCCTCTGGCGGCTGCGCGTCCCGTTGGTGGCCGAATTTCACGGCCTGCCCGCTGTTCCCCGTTTCACCGACATCACCGCCATCGCCCGGCTGGCTATGGAGGAATTCCTCTCCGGCCGGTCCGATGAGGTCTTTCTGGTCTACACCGACTTTATCCACCTGCTCCGTCAGCGCGCGGTAGCGAAGCGGCTGCTGCCGCTGCGGCCCACCTGCCTGGAGGACCAGGTCGTCTGTGAGTACGTAGTGGATATGCGGCCTGCGGCGGTGGCGGATTACATCTATGAGCCCTCTCCGGAGGCGCTGCTGAACGTTGTCCTGCCCCGTTTCACCGAACTGCAGGTCTACCAGGCGGCGCTGGAGGCGGCGGCCAGCGAGCATGCGGCCCGCCGGGCAGCGATGCGCAACGCCACCGACAACGCCGAAGAACTCATCCGGGACCTGACCATCATCCGCAACAAGGCCCGCCAGCACGCCATCACCAAAGAGTTGCTGGACATCGCGGGTGGTGCGGAGGCGTTGCGGCAAATGCAGGAGGTATAGAAAATGTCGTCTATAGTTAGAGGCAAGCCTGTGCAGGTCAACAGGGAAGAGATTCTCCAGAACTTTCTGGTTTACTTCCAGCAAGTTGAAGAAGGAGAAACCGTAGTGATTTTGGAGGCCGGTAAACCTGTAGCGGAAATCCGCCCTCTGAGTATTCCGGGTTCTCGTTTGCGCCCTTTCGGATTGTGGGCTGGGGAATTCCTGGTGCCGGACGATTTTGATGCGCCTTTACCCGACCATATTATTCGGGAGTTTGAGACCGGATGAGGCTGCTTTTGGATACCCAATTCTGATACCAGCAGTTCGCTGCGAACATTAGACATGCTCCAGGGGGAGACAGATGGCAGACGTGATGACGCTCACCGTTGCGCCTGAGACGATTCCTCTGACAAAAGACGCCGACGGGGTGATCCGCGTGGGAAATACCCGGGTGACCCTGGACACGGTGATCACCGCCTTTCTGGAAGGGGCGACTCCGGAAGAAATTGTGCATCAGTACCCATCCCTGGACCTGACCGATGTCTATGCGGTGATTACCTATTATCTACGGCGACGGGCGGAGGTGGATGCTTATCTTCAAGAGCGGCAAGAACAGGCAGAGCGGGTTCGGGAAGAGAATGAATATCGCTTTGACCCATCCGGCATCCGGGAGCGATTACTGGCACGGCGAACCCCAAGGGGATAGCCAACCGTTGGTTTTTATGCAGAATCTGTAGCACTATCAGCACGCATCCCGCGGGAACACTGCGGCACTGCGGTATAATAAATTATAGAACGCTATTACCGCGGGAGGTTGTGATGATCCGACTTGCTGCTGATGAAAACTTTAACCACGACATCATCCGGGGACTGTTGCGTCGGAATCCCTATCTGGACATCGTCAGCGTTCAGGATGCGGGCCTTTCAGGAGCAGACGATGCGACCGTGCTGGAATGGGCGGCCCGGGAAGGGCGAGTGTTGTTGACTCATGACGTCTCAACGATGACCAGGTATGCCCGTGAGCGTGTTCGGGCCGGTAAACCAATGCCAGGTGTTTTTGAGGTCAGCCGTAAAGTTCCCATCGGCCAGGCGATAGAGGACCTTCTCCTGATCGCTGAATGCAGTCAGGAGGGGGAGTGGGAAGGACAGGTGCGTTATCTGCCATTGCGGTGACCCGATATGGCCCAGGTACTCCCACCAGAACTGGAAGAAATTGTCTCCCAACTCCGGGCGATGGGAGCCCGGCGGATCATCCTCTTCGGTTCGCAGGCGAGGGGCCGGGCGCGCCGGGGCAGCGACATTGACCTGCTGGTGATCTTTCACGATCAGCGGACATTCAAAGAACGGATGCGGGACATTTATGCTCAACTGGAGACGGACGCGGACGTAGATATTCTGGCCTACAATCCGGAGGAGTTTGAGCGCATCCGGCACCGTTCTTTTTTCCGACGTGTCCTGGCTGAAGGAAGGGTGCTCTATGAGGCCTGAGTTTCGGGAAGAGGCAGAATGGTGGTTGCGTCAGGCGGAGTCGGATTTTTCTGCCCTGGACATTCTATTCCAGGCCCAAAAGTACGACCTGGTCTGCTTTCTGGCCCAACAGGTGGCCGAAAAGGCGCTCAAAGCTTACCTGTTTCTTCAGGGCGAAGAGCCTCCTCCGACCCATTCCATCGCCCGACTGTGCTCGGTGGCTGCCCGGTTTGACCCGGCCTTTCAGACTCTGCGATCAGAGGTCAAGAAGTTGACTCCCTACTATGTGGATGCCCGATACCCCAATGCTCTGGAAGAGATTCCTGCGCTCTACTTTGAGGCCGGAGATGCCCAGGAGGCCATCCGATTGGCCGAACAGACCCTTCAATTCGTAAAACAACGATTCCCCCTGCAAGGAGGTTAGAATGCCCCGTCAGGTAGTTGGCAGAGTGGTCCAGGTTAAGGGCGGCGTGGTGGATGTGGAGTTTGCCCCCGAGGACCTGCCGGACATCTACAGTGCGGTGGAGATTCCCCTGAATGGCCGCCGCCTGGTTCTGGAAGTGGAACAGCAACTGCCCAACAACTGGGTTCGCTGCGTGGCGATGGACACCACCGACGGCCTCCAGCGCGGCCTGCCGGCCTACACCACCGGCGAGCCGATCAAAGTCCCGGTGGGTCCGGCGACATTGGGCCGCATCTTCAACGTCCTGGGCGAGCCCATAGACGGCAAGGGCCCGGTGGAAGCGACAGAGTACCGGCCCATCCATCGTCCCGCGCCGCCCTACGAGGAACAGGCCACCTTCAGCGAGTTCTTTGAGACCGGCATCAAGGTGATTGACCTGATCGCCCCCTTCACGCGCGGCGGGAAGACCGGCGTCTTCGGCGGGGCCGGCGTGGGCAAGACGGTCATCATCGCCGAGTTGATGTACACTATCGCCAAGTACCACGGCGGCGTCTCCGTCTTCGGGGGTGTAGGGGAGCGGAGCCGTGAGGGCACCGAATTTTACCTCTCCCTGACCGAGATGGGCGTCATAGACCGCGCCGTGATGGTCTTCGGGCAGATGAACGAGCCGCCGGGCGTCCGCTTCCGCGTCGGCCTGACCGCGCTGACGATGGCCGAGTACTTCCGGGACCAGGGGATGGACGTCCTGCTCTTCATTGACAACATCTACCGCTTCGTGATGGCGGGGATGGAGGTCTCGGCGCTGCTGGGCCGGATGCCCAGCGCGGTCGGCTATCAGCCCACCCTGGGGACCGATATGGGGGAACTCCAGGAGCGCATCACCAGCACCCGTCGCGGCTCTATCACCTCCATGCAGGCCGTCTACGTCCCCGCCGACGACTACTCCGACCCCGGTCCGGTGACGACGTTCGCCCACCTGGACGCGACCATCGCGCTGGAGCGGCGGCTGGCCGCGCAGGGGCTCTACCCGGCGGTGGACCCGCTGGCGTCCACCTCGCGCATCCTGGACCCGCGCATCGTCGGCGAAGACCACTACAACGTGGCCCGGGAAGTGCAGCGGGTGCTGCAGCGCCACCAGGACCTCCAGGACATCATCGCCATCCTGGGCGTGGAGGAACTCTCCGATGAGGACAAACTCATCGTCGCGCGGGCCCGTAAAATCCAGCGCTTCCTCACCCAGCCAATGCACGTGGCGGAGCGGTTCACCGGCCGCGCGGGCCGCTACGTCCCCATCGCCGAAACCGTCCGGGGGTTCCGGGAAATCCTGGAGGGAAAACACGACGACCTGCCCGAAGAGGCCTTCTACATGGTTGGCACGATTGACGAAGCCGTGGAGAAAGCCAGACAGTTAGGAGTGAGGTAAATGAGACAGGTGTTGATTTATCCCGGCGAGGACGGATTCTGGGTGGCTGAATGCCCTAGTCTCCCTGGATGCATCAGCCAGGGAAAGACCCGGGAAGAAGCGATTGCCAATATTAAAGAAGCGATCCGGGGCTATATAGCGGCTCTGCAAGAAGATGAACTCCCAGTGCCGGAAGAACATTTCAGCGCCCTACTGGTTGCCGTATGAGCAAATTGCCCCAGGTTTCTGGAAGAGAGTGCGCAAAGGCGCTGTTCAAGGCTGGCTTCTATTTGAAGCGACGGGAAGGAAGCCACATGATCCTGCGCCGCGATGTACCTTTTGCGCAAGTAGTTGTACCGGACCATCCGGAACTGGATAGGGGTACGTTGCGCGCGATTATTCGCCAGGCGGGGCTCAGCGTGGAAGAGTTCGTGCATTTGTTGCATTTTTAGGAGCTATCTATGGGTCTTCAATTGGAAGTCGTCACACCCGAAAAGCAACTCTTCAGCGGCGAAGTGGATTCGGTTCTGGCCCCCGGCGCGGAGGGGGAACTGGGCATCCTCCCCCACCACGCGCCGCTGATGGCCGCCCTGAGGGTGGGAGAACTGGTGGCCCGGCGGGGGGAGGAGGAACTTCTCTTCGCCATCCACGGTGGCTTCATCCAGGTCCTGCCGGACCGGGTGATTGTACTGGCGGATGTGGGGGAACGGGCCGATGAGGTGGACGCGGAGCGGGCAGAGAGGGCCCGCCGGGAGGCGGAGGAACTTCTGAAGAAAGAACCGCCGCCGGAACTGCGGGCGGAGGCGATGATGGCCCTGCGGAAGGCCCAACTGCGCCTGCGGGTCGCCCGGCGTCAGCGTCCCCGCCGCCCTCCCGAAGAACACTCATAGCCTGCGCTTCACGTTTCACGTTTCACGTTTCACTTTTCACGCTTTTCATCTGAGGAGGCCACTTTGCCCGGCAAAGAAATGGGTATTGATCTGGGTACCGTCAACGTACTGGTCTACGTGCGGGGCCAGGGAGTGGTCCTGCAGGAGCCATCGGTTGTGGCGGTCTCGTTGCACGAGCGCAAAATCATCGCAGTGGGCGAGGAGGCCCGGGCGATGCTGGGCCGCACCCCGGGCACGCTGGAGGTCGTCCGCCCTCTGAGGGACGGCGTCATTGCCAACTACACCGTTACCGAACGGATGCTCCGCTACTTCATCCGCAAGGCAGGCGGCGCGTCCTGGTTCTTCCGCCCCCGGGTGATGATCAGCGTCCCCTACGGGGTGACCAGTGTGGAGCGGCGGGCCGTGCGAGAGGCCGCACTGGATGCTGGCGCCGGTCGGGCCTACCTGATCCCCGAACCACTGGCCGCCGCTATCGGCGCCGGGTTGCCCGTAGATACTCCTTCGGGGAACATGGTGGTGGACCTGGGCGGCGGAGCCAGCGAGGCCGCCGTCATCGCGATGAACGGCATCGTTGTCGCCAACTCCGTGCGAGTGGGCGGGCTGCGGCTGGACGAGGCCATCATTGCCTACGTCCGTCGCAAGTACAACCTGCTCATCGGTCAGCCGACGGCGGAGGAGGTCAAAATCCGTATCGGCAGCGCGCTTCCGCTGGACCCCCCGCTTAAGATGGAAGTCCAGGGGCGGGACCAGGTGACAGGGCTTCCGCGCATTGTGACACTGAGTTCAGACGAGGTGACAGAAGCCATCAACGAGCCGCTGATGGCCATAATGGGGGTCATCAAAGGAGTACTGGAGCGGACGCCGCCGGAGTTGGCTTCGGACATCATTGAGCGGGGCATCGCGCTGGTGGGGGGGACCGCTCTCCTGCGGAAGATAGACGAACTGGTCACCCGGGAGACGGGGGTACCCGCCTGGGTGGCGGAAGCGCCGATGGCCTGCGTGGCCATTGGGGCCGGAAAGGCCCTGGAACGGTACGAAATTCTCCGGCGTAGCGTGCCGGATATGGACGCGTAGATTCAGTTCCCCCGATGGAAACGTTGGGGCGGGCGGCAAATGCCGCCCGCCCCAACGTTTCCCCGCCCCTCTGCCCTGTTGGGGTTCCCTGATCCCTTCGCATCCCCCAGAAGCCCGAGCGCATCCAGGGTCAGAAGCGTATCGCGGGAATGTCAGAGACCTGGGCCGATGTTATCCCACAGCACTGGTAATCTGGGAGAACACCCGGCTGAGTTGGGTCCCCAGGATAGTGAGGATGATGACCACAAACGCAAAAGGGGGCAACAACCATTGGTTGCCCCCTGTGATCCGAAAATCAGTACAACGATTCGCGGCTACTCCGCCAGCGCGCGGCGCATCTGCTCCAGTTGTCCGGCGAAACTGCCATCCACCACCCGGTCGCCGATGCGGACGACCAGCCCGCCCAGCACTGCCGGGTCCACCCGGAAAGCCACCTCGGGCTCGCGGCCCAGCCACGAGGCCAGTTCCCGCCGCACGATGGACGCCTCCGCCTCCGTCAGCGGGAGCGCGCTGGTCACCACCACCGGGCCCACCACCGGGCCCTCGGCGGGCATCTCTTCGGGCAGAATCTCCACCCGGCCCTCGCGCACCCCGCTGAAGAAGGCCGCCACCAGCGCGCGCTGTCGCTGCTCGTCCAGCGCTTCCCCCACCAGTTTGTGCGCGGCCACCATCGCCAGCGCGACAATCTGCTCCCGCATCTGGCCCAGGAGTTGTGCCCGCTCCGCCTCCGCCTCCTGGCGGGCTGTGGCGCGGATGCGCTCCGCCTCCTCCCGCGCCTGGGCCAGGAGTTTCTCTCGTTCCTCCTGGGACCTCCGTCGGGCCTCGGCGACCATCTCTTCCGCCTCCGCCCGGGCCCGGGCCAGAATCTCCTCCCGCTCCGCCTCTATACGGGCCCGTGTCTCTTCCGCTGCGCGCGCGTCCTCCAACCCCTTCTGGATTCGCTCCTGCCGCTCCTGCAATATCTTTTGAATGGGTTTATATCCCACCGCTCTCAGGATGAATAGCAGGAGCAGGAAAGAGACAATCTGGGCCAGCAGCATCCAGGGATTGATCCCTAAACCTTCCATGCTGGCCTCCTCACACTACGAAAAGCAGGATCAGTGCGACCACCAGGGCATAGATGGCGATGGCCTCAGCAAACGCGATGGCCAGGATCATGTTGGTGAGAATGGTACCCGATGCCTCGGGATTCCGTCCGGTGGCCTGGGCCCCACCCAGACCGACCAGCCCGATACCGATACCCGGCCCGATCGCCCCCAGGCCGATCGCCAGAGCAGCCGCCAGCAGTTTCATAACCTCTTTATCCATCCTTTCCCTCCTGTTATTCCGTTTCAAGTTTTACGTTTTCACGTTTTCACGTTTCACGTTAGTGATGCTCCCCATGCCCGGCCGTCGCCACGGCGGTGAACGCCGCTGTCAGCATCATAAAGACCAGGGCCTGAACAGCGCCCACAAACAACTCCAGGATGTAAAAGGCAACCGGCGCCACAAAAGGCACCAGCGAGGGGATGACCACCAGGAGCACCATCCCGGCGAAAATGTTGCCGAATAACCGGAAGCCGAAGGAGATGATCTTGGTGAACTCGCTCAACGTCTCCAACAGGCCCACCAGGAAATTCATCACCCCCATCAAGCCCCCGCTGGTGAGGGCCTTGATATTGATGAACCGGGAAAAATACCCCCACCCCAATGCCTGCACCCCATAGACCTGGGTCATAAAGACCGAAATGAGCGCCAGGGCCAGCGGCACATTCAGGTCGGTGTTGGCGGCTCGCAGGATGGGGATCAGCGTGTACTTCCCCTTCTCGTGGGTCAGGAAAAGCAACGGCCCCACCTGCCTTACTGCATGTCCTTCTCCTTTGTGGGCGTGCTCTATCAGGCCGATGGTCTCAAAACCCGGGATCAGTTTAACCCAGTTGGCGACTAAGATGAACAGGAAGAAAGTAATAAGCAGCGGGAGCATTTTCTCCGATCGCTCCCCCAGGATACCTCGCAGGAAGTTGGCGAGGAACTCGTAGATGGCCTCCACCAGATTCTGCAGTCCCCTCGGCACCATCGCCTCGGGCCGGCCGGCCCGAATGTGCCGGGTGCCGGCCGCAAAGAGACCGATGAGCACCAGGCCGGCCAGGAGCATGCCCATCAGGCTATTGGGCACCCGCACAGGCCCTATCGGAAACGTCTCCGCTGCCATCTGGACATGGGGCTGCACCACCCACTTCTGTCCCAGCGGGCCGATAACACACGAGAACGCACACAGGCCGATCAAGACCAGTACCACCAGGACCGTCACGACTCGCTTCATTCCCACCTCCAGAATGGAGAATCGGAGAATCAAAAAATGAAGGAATCAGCGATTCTCCGATTCTTCTGATTCTTTTGATTCCTTTGATTCTTCTGATTCCCTCCCCTGAGCCCGCCGGGCGGCGGAGAGAGCCAGCCGGACCACCATGTAGAGGCTGACCGGTATACTGGCCAGCACCAGCCCCAGGGTGAACCATGGTTTGGTCCCCAGGCGGCTATCCAGCCAGAGACCTGCGCCCAGCGCCAGCAGGATAACCACCACCGTCAGGCAGCCAATCTGCGCCGCCGCTCCCGCCAGAAACGCCCCCTCCCGCCACCCCAATCC
>JAGHZG010000009.1 GCA_017743275.1 Chloroflexota bacterium
GCCCAGAACCGTCCGGCCCTCATAGAGGGTATATCCAGCCCCTGAGTGCAGGTCCTCCGCCCGAAGGGTGACCTCCCGCCGGGGGTCAAAGACCACCAGGTCGGCATCCGACCCCACCGCAACCGTCCCCTTCTTCGGGTACAGGCCGAAGATGCGCGCCGGGTTCTCGCAGAGGACCTGGACCAGCCGCACCAGGGAGATGCGCCCCCGGTTGACCCCCTCGTCGTGAGTGACGATGAACAGCGTTTCCAGGCCCGGCGCGCCGTAGGGCTGCTCCCGGAAGTCCCCCCAAGGGTCCTTCTTCTTGGGCGCGTGGTCCGAAGAGACGACGGAGAGAGTGCCGTCGGCCAGGGCCTGCCAGAGGGCCTCCCGGTCGGCGTCGGTGCGCAGCGGCGGGCCGATTTTGGCCAGCGCGCCGCGCGTCCGCAGGAGGTCCTGAGTCAGCGTCAGATAGTGAGCGCAGGTCTCCGCGAAGACCGGCCTCCCCTCCGCCCGGGCCTGGCGGATGGGGCGCAGGACCCGCGCCGCCGTCACGTGCACAATGTAGAGGGGGCACCCGGCCACTTCGGCCATGCAGAGGGCCCGGAAGACCGCCTCCTCCTCCAGCGCCGGAGGGTGGGAGACGTTAAAATAGTGGGCCGCCTGAGGGCCCCCCAGTTCCTCCCAGTAGCGGTCCTCCAGATAGTCAATCCCGCCGCCGTTTTCGGCATGCACCATCGCCATGCCGCCCCGTTCCGCCAGGAGGTGCATCGCCCAGAGCAGATGGTAGTCGTCGGTGTACCATTTCTGCTTCACGTAGGCCAGGAAGAATTTGAAGGTGCGGACGCCCAGTTCCATCACCGGGGGGATTTCAGGGACCTGGCGCGGGGCCTCAAAGAGGCCGCCGTGGAGGCCGAAATCCAGCCGGGAGCGGGCCCGACCGTCCTCCAGCATCCGCTCCACCTGCTCCAGGAGGCTCTCTCCGGTGCGGGCGTAGGCGAAGTGGAGGAGAGTGGTGATGCCGCCGTAGGCCGCCACGCTGGAACAGGCCTCCACGTCGTCCTCGTAGACGGGATGGACGTGGACGTCTATGGCGCCGGGGAGGACGTACATACCGGTGACGTCCACCACTTCGCGGGCGGGGTGGTCCCGCAGGTCCGGGGCGATGGCGGCGACCGTCTCACCGCGCACGCCCACATCGGCCCGCCGGATTCCCTCTCCGGTGACCAGCAGGCCGCCGGCAAGTAAGAGGTCAAAGGGGGCT
The DNA here is from genome assembly GCA_017743275.1 of Chloroflexota bacterium. GTDB lineage: Bacteria > Chloroflexota > Anaerolineae > B4-G1 > DUEL01 > SpSt-77. The sequence continues at coordinate 1,244 of JAGHZG010000009.1, forward strand.
TCGGTCATCGGACTCCTTTTCTGCGACCACAGCGCTGTTTGCACCGTAGAGGAGCAAAGCGCGCGGAGAGATAAGAGTTCATCGGCAACTACCCACCAGGGAGCCTCTGGGCAAGCGCCATAAAAGACGCTGGCGAAGGCACGCCCCTGTAGCGCAGGCCGCCAGGCCTGCATCAGGCGAACTGCCCGCGCTACGTTATCGGCAAACCGATCAGGGTAGGCAGTTACGTTCATCGGTATTATAGCAGGGGATCACGGATTGTACAAACCAAATTCCCGGTAAAAACGATATTTGCGGTCTTGACAAACCGGCCCTTTTGTGGTATAATTCATTTGAGAGCGCTCCCAGGAATAGCCGCCAATTTTGCAGGAAAAGGGGTTTGGGCGGCCTTTTTTACGAATAATTTTGGGAGCGCTCCCAGAAAGGGCCGCTATGCCTCCGACCCTGGAAGAAGTCGCCAAACTGGCCGGCGTATCCCGGTCCACCGTCTCCCGGGTGGTCAACCAGCACCCCAACGTGCGCCCGGAGGTGCGGGAGCGGGTCTGGGAGGTCATCCGGAAGACCGGTTATCAGCCCCATGCCGCCGCCCGCAGTCTGGCTACCCGGCGCACCCGGGTCATCGGTCTCATCATCCCCCAGGCGGTCACCACCCTCTTCACCGACCCGTATTTCCCCATCCTCATCCGGGGCATCGCCGATGCCTGCAATGCCCATAACTACCACCTGATGCTCTCCCTGTTCAGCCGTCGCCGGGTTCAGGAATCCCGTGCCCGCCAGGACCTGCTGTACCAGCAAGTGTTGCGCGGCCGGTACCTGGACGGAGTGGTCGTCTCCTCGGCGCCGCTGGATGATCCCATTTTCCCCCGTCTCCTGGAAGACGGGGTGCCCTTCATTATCGTTGGGCGGTATCCCCATGAGCGGGCCAATTACGTGGACGTGGACAACGTCGCCGGCGCGCGGATGGCGGTGGAGCACCTCTTGCGGCTGGGGCACGAGCGGGTGGCCACCATCACCGGGCCTCTGAACATGTGCTCTGGCCAGGACCGCCTGGAGGGATACCGGCAGGCACTGGCGGCCCGGGGGATCCCGGTGGACGAGGACCTCATCGCGGAGGGGGATTTCACCGAACAGGGGGGACAGGCCGCCATGCGGCGGCTCCTGCCCCATCGGCCCACCGCAGTCTTCGCGGCCAGCGATATGATGGCCGCCGGCGCGATCAAAGTTCTCCGCGAGGCCGGGCTGCGGGTCCCAGAGGACGTGGCCGTGGTCGGTTTTGACGACATACCGCTGGCCTCTATGGTAGAACCTCCCCTCACCACCGTCCGCCAGCCCATAGAACAAACGGGCGGTATGGCGGTGGAATTGCTGGTCAGTCTGCTGGAGAACCCCGGGGAGGAGACCGTTCACTGGGTCGTGCTGCCCACCGAACTGGTCATCCGGGCCTCCTGCGGGGGTCGGTCCCGATAACTCATCAAAAGTGCCTGGCACGTTCAAAAAAGAAAAAAGAAAGGAGGGAAGTGCAGGGGAGTGACATAAATATCCGTCCAACCATTGTATTGTCCTATCCAATATTCCAAAAAACAGGAGGAGGAAGATGTCCCGGAAACTGATGTTCGTCGTTCTGAGTGCCCTTGTTGTGGGCAGTCTGCTGCTGACGGCCTGTCAGCCCCAGACGGTGACCGTGGTCCAGACGGTCCCGGTCAAAGAGACGGTCCCCGTCATCATCACCCCGACCCCCGCTCCTTCGCCGGTGGTCTATCCGCGCAACGAGACCCTCTATACCAGCGGGAAGCAGTGGGGTCCGCCCACCTCGTGGAACCCGCTCCAGCCCGGCTCCTACGCCATGGGGGTGATCGGCCTCTGCTACGAGACCCTCTTCCTCTTTGACCCCCTGAAGAACGAGTACATCCCCTGGCTGGCGGAGAGCGGCCAGTTCGTGAGCGACAAGGTCTACGAGGTGAAACTCCGCCAGGGCATCCAGTGGCAGGATGGCCAGCCCTTCACCGCCGCCGATGTTGTCTACACCTTTGAACTGGGCAAACTGCCGGGCGTATACTACGCAGGGCTGTGGAACTGGATGGAGAAGGTGGAGGCGGTGGATGACTATACGGTCCGCTTCACCTTCAAGGAAGTCCGCCACCAGTCCTGGTGGAACACCCTCTACAACACCGCCATCGTCCCCAAGCACGCCTGGGAGGGCCGGTCTCAGGAGGAGATTGTCAACGGCCCGAATCTGCCCCCGATGGGCACCGGCGCCTATATGTACGATACCCACTCCGAGGACCGGATGGTCTGGAAGCGGAACGACAACTGGTGGGCCACGAAACTGCTGGGCCGCTCGGTGGCGCCCAAGTACATCTTGGACATCGTCAACCCCAGCAACAACGTGGCCCTGGGCCTGTTCCTCAAGGGGGAGATGGACCTGAGCAACAACTTCCTGCCGGGCATCGCCACCCTGGTGAAGGGCGGCTACGGCGTGAAGACCTGGTACGACGACGCGCCGTTCATGCTCTCCGCCAACACCGCCTTCCTGTTCATGAACACCACCAAGAAGCCGATGGACGACCCGGCCTTCCGCAAGGCGATGGCCTACGCGGTCAACGTGGATGAAATCGTGACCAAGGTGTACGGCAACATCGTCCAGAAGGCCAACCCCAGCGGCCTCCTGCCCACCTGGGAGCAGTACGTGGACCCGGCGGTGGTGAGCGAACTGGGCTTCTCGTACAACCCCGACCAGGCCAAGAAGATTCTGGACCAGGCCGGCTACAAGGACGTGGATGGCGACGGCTTCCGCGAGGCCCCCGACGGCTCCAAGATTGCACTGAAGATCATCGTGCCCTTCGGGTGGACGGACTGGATGGAGTCCATCCGCGTCATCGCGGCCGGGGCTCAGGCGGTGGGCATCAACCTGCAGCCGGACTTCCCGGACTTCGGCGGGTACTGGGACCAGTTGACCGGCGGGACCTTTGATATGGCCATCAACAACTTTGGCTCCAACCTGAGCGACACCCCCTACACCTTCTACGCCTGGCTCTTCCGCAACCCCATTGAGGCCTCCATGCCCAACGGCAACTTCGGCCGGTACGAGAACCCCGAGGTCTTTGCGCTGGTGGACGAACTGGACCGGACCCCGAAAGAACAGATGGGCGCCGTCATCTCCAAGATTCAGCGCATCCAGTTGACGGAGATGCCGGCGGTGCCGCTGTGGTACAACGGTCTGTGGGCCCAGTGGAACGAGACCTACTGGACCAACTGGCCGGGGGCCGCGGAGGGTCTGCCCAAGTACCTGCCGTGCACCTGGAACGGCTACTGGAACATGACCTCCATCCTGATGCTCACCGAACTGAAGCCGGCCCAGTCCCAGTAGTCGCCCTTCGGTCGCCCCTCCTTCGCCCGAGGGAGGGGCGAGTTTTTTCTGAGGGGATGGATCCCTGCGGCGGCGGCCTTCGGCCGCCGCCGCAGAACCCCCAGTTGCAGGAACACGGAATTCGGGTAAACTTAAAAACGGATGGGGCATATTCGGCCCCCTGATCCCCCAATTCCTGAAGTCTGGCGTTTTGAGAAATGGTAAAGAATATATTTTACAGCGGGCCACCCCGGCCTGCAGAGGGAGCAACATGGGACGCTACCTGGGACGGAAACTCCTGATCTATGCGCTGACCTTTTTCCTCGCAGTGACCATTGACTGGATGATCCCCCGCTTTATGCCGGGCGACCCGGTTTCTTTGATGATTGCCCGGATCGGGACCCGCCCGGAGGCTGCCGAGGTCCTCCGCGGGTACTTCATCCAGGCCTTCGGGCTGGATGTCCCCCTCTGGCAGCAGTACCTGAACTTCTGGAAGGCCCTCTTTCAGGGAGACCTGGGGGTCAGCATCTGGCTCTATCCCCAACCGGTCATCAAGATCATCCAGCGGGCCATCCCCTACGACCTTTTCATCCTGCTCCCGGCCATTCTGCTGAGTTGGTTTGCCGGAAATCACGTTGGAGCGCTAGCCGCCCGGGCCCGCTGGCTGGATAACACCCTCCTCCCCGTGGGGTACCTCCTGACCGCCACTCCGTATATGTGGCTGGCCATCTTGTTGGCCTGGTCCCTGGGCAACGTGGCGGGCGTTTTCCCCATCGCCGGTGCCTACAGTTTCTCTATCCGTCCTCATCTCTCCCTTCGGTTCATTCTGGACCTGCTCCATCACTGGTTCTTACCGTTTCTGTCGCTCTTTCTGGTGATGTTCGGCGGGTGGGCCATCGGGATGCGGAACATGATCATCTACGAAATGGAATCCGACTATTCCCGCTACCTGGAGGCGTTGGGCACTCCGCAGAAGTTGATCCGAAAATACGCCTTCCGCAACGCGATGCTCCCCCAGATCACCGGCCTGGCTCTCCAGTTGGGCGGCATCGTGGCGGGCGCCGTAGCTACAGAGGTCGTCTTCGCCTATCCGGGCATCGGCTACATCATCCTCAACGCGGTCCAGAATCAGGACTACTTCCTGCTGCAGGGGTGCTTCCTGTTCATCATCATTGGCGTCCTGCTGGCGAACTTCCTGATTGACATCGTCTACGTCATCGTGGACCCCCGGACAAGACTCGGGATGACGGGTGAATAGTTATGGAACAGGAACAACCGAAGAAAGTCCGAAGTGAATTTATTTTCTTCGCCTGGAGAAACGCTAAACTCCGCATCGGTGTCAGCATCCTCCTGGTTTTCATTGTTTTTGCGGTCGTGGGGCCCTTTTTGGTGAAATATGATCCATACGAGTACAGCGGCCCTATGGGCGCGCCGCCCTCGCGGGAGCACTGGTTTGGCACGACCATCTTCGGTCAGGACGTCTTCAGTCAGTTCGCCCTCGGCACCCGCTCCACCCTCACTGTTGGTCTGCTGGGAGGATGCATTGGGACGATGGTCGGTATCCTGGTCGGCCTGCTGGGGGGGTACCGGGGCGGTATGCTGGACGAATTCCTGAATGTGATAACCAACATCATCCTGATTATCCCAACCCTCGCCGTTCTCATCATCATCGCGGCGTATCTGGAGGTTCGGGGTATCCTCACTCAAAGCCTTTTCATCGGACTGACGGCCTGGCCCTGGGCGGCGCGGGCCATCCGTGCCCAGACCTTCTCCCTGCGCGTGCGGGAGTTTGTCGACCTGGCCCGGATCACCGGCCGGAGTTCCCTGCGCATCGTCCTCACCGAAATCGCGCCCAATATGATGTCGTACCTCCTGCTGGTCTTCATCCTCCAGTTCGGCGGGGCCGTGCTCAACGCGGCCACGCTGGACTTTATCGGTCTGGGTCCCACGAAAGGGGTTTCCCTGGGCCTGATCATGAACAATGCCGTCCTCTGGGCCGCGCTGCAACTGGGCATGTGGTGGTGGCTGCTCCCGCCCGGCGCTACCATCGCCGCCATTGTCGGGGCCCTCTACATCACCAACGTCGGCCTGGACGAGATTTTCAACCCCAAACTGCGGGAGATGTGAGCCGATGCTCCAGGTGGAAAACCTCACTGTCTACTATAAGACCATCCGGGGATACGTTCAAGCCCTGGAGAAGGCGACGTTCACCCTCGCCGACGGCGAGATTATGGGCCTGGCGGGCGAATCCGGCTGCGGAAAGACCACTCTGGGCCACAGCCTCATCTATCTGCGCCCGCCGATGAATTACATTGGGGGCCGGGTGGTCCTGGACGGGCAGGAACTCCCCATCTGGGATATGGAGAAAATGCAGGAGTTCCGCTACCGTCATATCTCCCTCATCCCCCAGTACGCGATGAACGCCCTGAACCCGACGCGAAAAATCGGTAAAATGATCGCCGAACTCCTGGAAAGTCGGGGGGTGAGTTACAGCGAGATTCTGCCGGAACTGAAGCGTCGGCTGGACCTGGTCCAGTTGACCCAGGATGTTCTGAAGATGTACCCGATAGAGTTGTCGGGAGGGATGAAACAGCGGATGGTGATGGTCATCTCCACCCTGCTGAACCCCTCCCTGCTGATTGCCGACGAAATCACCTCAGCGCTGGACGTGTCCACGCAGAAGGCGGTCTGCGAGATGCTGGTGGAATTCCGGGACCGGGGCTTCGTCAAGAGCACCATCATCATCACCCACGACATCTCCATCCTCTACCAGATTGCCGATTCCATTATGGTGATGTACGCCGGTCAACTTTCGGAGAAGGCGCCGACGGAAGTCGTCTTCCAGGATCCCCGCCATCCGTACACCCGGATGCTCATTGGCTCCCTTCCCAAAGTTGGCGTGCGCTACCAGGAGGAGCGATTGCGGGGGATTCCCGGCTCCCCTCCCCAATTGCTGAACCCCCCGCCGGGATGCCGTTTTCGCGACCGGTGCCCCGTCGCCTTTGGCCGCTGTACGGAAGTCCCCCCCTTCCTGGAAATCTCGCCCGGACACTCCGTGGCCTGCTGGAGGGCGTTCTGACATGCTGAGTCTGGAAAGGGTCACCAAAGTTTACCGGCTCGGAGCGTTTGGACTGCAGAAACTGATCGCGGTCCGGGACGTCAGTTTTGAGATCGGCGAGCGGGAGATCGTCTCCCTGATCGGCGAAAGCGGCAGCGGGAAAAGCACCATTGGGAAACTGATTCTCCGCCTGACTCCCATTACTTCCGGGACGATTCGCTTTGAGGGGACGGATGTCTCCACTCTGAACGGACTGTCCTTGAAAGAGTACTACCGGAGGGTTCAGGGCGTCTTTCAGGACCCCTTCGCGTCGTTCAACCCCATCTTCAAGGCCGACCGGGTGTTCCGAATGGTGCGGGACGAATTCTACCCCCAGGTGGGGATGCGGGAGTGGAACGAGAAGGTGGAGGGAGCGCTGCGGGCGGTGGGCCTGAACCCCCCGGACGTGTTGAACAAATTTCCCCACCAACTGAGCGGCGGACAGTTGCAGCGCTTCCTGGTGGCCCGTGCACTGCTCCTGGACATCCGGTTGCTGATCGCCGACGAGATCATCAGCATGCTGGACGCTTCCACCCGGGTGGACGTCCTGAACTTGCTGGCGGACCTGAAGGCCCGGGGCCTTTCCATCCTGTTCATCACCCATGACCTCTCGCTGGGCTACTACATCAGCGAACGGGCCATCATCCTCTACCGGGGCCGCATCGCCGAGATGGGGCCGACCGATAAGATCTACAATCGTCCCCTCCACCCCTATACGGAGATGCTGATGGAGTCGGTCCCCCGGCTGGACCGGAAGTGGGAGGAGGAGGGCCGCATAGAGCGGAAAGCGGCTCTGACCGGCTCCGTTCCGGGCGGCTGTGTCTACGCCGACCGCTGTCCGAAAGCGATGGACATCTGCACCCGGGAGGAGCCGGAACTGAAGGAAGCGGAGACCGGTCATTTCGTGGCCTGCTGGGCAAGGTAACGTCCGACGTGCCAGGCACTTCCAAAAGTGCCTGGCACGTCCGCGATTCTTTGCTGGAGGAGGAACAGTGCCGGTACAAGCCATTGGCCCTGCCCTGCCCAACATCCCCTGGGAAGACCGCCCCCCAGGCTGCAGCGACGTCGTCTGGCGCTACAGCCGAAATCCCATCATCACCCGGGACGCCGTCCCCGGGGCCAACAGCATCTTCAACAGCGCGGTGGTTCCCTTCAACGGGGCCTTCGCGGGGGTTTTCCGCTGCGACAACACTGCGCGGGATATGCAAATTCACGCCGGTTTCAGCGACGACGGCATCCACTGGCGGATAGAACCCCAGCGCATCCAGTTCGTCTGCGACGACCCGGAAATCGGGCAGTTCGTCTACGGCTACGACCCGCGCGTCTGCTGGATTGAGGACCGCTACTGGGTCACCTGGTGCAACGGGTACTACGGCCCCACCATCGGCGTGGCCTACACGTACGACTTCCGGACGTTCTACCAGTTGGAGAACGCGTTTCTGCCCTACAACCGCAACGGCGTCCTCTTCCCGCGCCGGATCAACGGGAAGTACGCCATGCTGAGCCGCCCCAGCGACCGGGGCCACACCCCCTTCGGCGACATCTTCTACAGCGAGAGCCCGGATATGATTCACTGGGGCCACCACCGGTTCGTGATGGCCCCGGTGGGCGGGTGGCAGTCCACCAAAATCGGCGCCGGCCCCACGCCCATTGAGACCCCCGAGGGCTGGCTCCTCATTTACCACGGCGTCCTGACCTCCTGCAACGGCTTCGTCTACAGTTTCGGCGCGGCGCTGCTGGACCTGGAGAAGCCCTGGAAGGTCATCTACCGGACCCGTCCCTATCTCCTGAACCCCCGGGAGTACTACGAGTGCGTGGGGGATGTGCCCAATGTGGTCTTTCCCTGCGCGGCGCTGGTGGACCCGCCGACGGGCCGCATGGCCATCTACTACGGCGGCGCGGACACGGTCACCTGCCTGGCCTTCGCGTATCTGCATGAGGTGGTGGAGTTTGTGAGGGACAATTCGTTGTGAAACGTAAAACGTGAAACGTGAAACGTGAGTGAAGGCATTGTTTTGCCGCTACGGCGCGCCGGGGCGGCAAAATCAATGCCCGTGTTTGGGAGCGCTCCCAATCCGGGTGGAAGGTCAGGGCGACGGCCTTCGGCTGCCGCTCCAAACCCATATCCCTCAAACATTTCGGCAGAGGAGGCGACGTGCAGTTTGGCTACTTTGACGACGAGCGCCGGGAATACGTCATCACCCGCCCCGATACCCCGCTCCCCTGGATCAATTACCTGGGCTGCGAGGACTTCTTCGGGATCATCTCCAACACCGCCGGGGGCTATTGTTTCTACCGGGACGCCCGCCTGCGCCGCCTGACCCGCTATCGCTACAACAACGTCCCCCTGGACTTCGGCGGGCGCTACATCTATCTGCGGGACGACGAGACCGGCCGGTTCTGGTCCCCGTCCTGGCAGCCGACCCGGCACGAGGCGGAAGAGTACTTCTGCCGGCACGGCCTGGGCTACACCATTATCGGCTCCACCTGCCAGGGCGTCGCCGCGCAGACCCGCTACTTCGTCCCTCTGGGGGCGAACCTGGAAATCTGGCAGTTGACGGTGACCAACCAGCGCGACCGGCCCCTGGCCCTCTCCGTCTTCTCGGCGGTGGAGTTCTGCCTCTGGGACGCCTGGGACGACGCCACCAACTTCCAGCGCAACTTCAGCACCGGCGAGGTGGAGGTGGAGGACGGGGTCATCTACCACAAGACGGAGTACCGGGAGCGCCGCAACCACTTCGCCTTCTTCGCCTGTTCCGAACCGCTGGCGGGCTTTGACACCCAGCGGGAGGCTTTCCTGGGGCTGTACCGGGGCTGGGACCGCCCGCTGGCGGTGGAACGGGGCCAGTCCTTCAACTCCGTCGCCCACGGCTGGGCCCCCATCGGCTCCCACCATATCCGTCTCCACTTGGCGCCGGGGGAGAGTCGGCAGGTGGTCTTCCTCCTGGGCTACCACGAGAATCCGCCGGGGGAGAAGTTTGACCCGCCCGATTCGCAGCGGATCAACAAGCGGACGGTCCGTCCCGTCATCGCCCGGTATCTGGACCCGGCCCAGGTGGAGGCGGCCTTTGAGGCGCTCCAGGCCCACTGGGACCGTCTCCTGAGCACGCTCCAGGTGGAGACCCCCGACCCCCACACGAACCGAATGGTCAACATCTGGAACCCGTATCAGTGCATGACCACCTTCAACCTGGCCCGTTCGGCCTCGTACTTTGAGTCCGGCATCGGGCGGGGCATCGGGTTCCGGGATTCCAACCAGGACCTGTTGGGGGCGGTGGCGATGGTCCCGGAGCGGGCCCGGCAGCGCATTCTGGACCTGGCGGCGACCCAGTTGGAGACGGGCGGCGCGTACCACCAGTACCAGCCGCTGACGAAACGGGGGAACGACGCCATCGGCAGCGGCTTCAACGACGACCCGCTCTGGCTGGTGCTGAGCACGGCGGCGTACTTAAAAGAAACGGGGGACGGGAGCATTCTGGACGAACCGGTGCCCTACGACAACCAGCCGGGCACAGAGGAGCCCCTGTACGGTCATCTGGAGCGGAGCATCCGGTACACGCTGGAACGGCTGGGGCCGCATGGGCTCCCCCTCATCGGCCGCGCCGACTGGAACGACTGCCTGAACCTGAACATCTTCTCGGAAGAGCCGGGGGAATCGTTCCAGACGGCGCCGCTGAAGCGGGACGGGACGGTGGCGGAGTCGGTCTTCCTGGGCGGGCTGTTCGTGCTGGCGGCGCGGGAGATGGCCGGGATTGCCCGCTGGCAGGGCCTGGAAGAGGAAGCCCGCCGCTACGAGGCGGCGGCGGACGAGATGGCCCGCCGGGTGCTGGAACACGGCTGGGACGGGGAGTGGTTCCTGCGCGCCTACGATGCCTTCGGGCGGAAAGTGGGCTCGCGGGAGTGCTCAGAGGGGCGGATTTTCATTGAGCCGCAGGGGATGTGCGTGATGGCCGGCATCGGCCTGGAGGACGGACGGGCCCGGCGGGCCCTGGAGTCGGTCCGGGAGCATCTGAGCACGCCCCACGGCATTCTCCTGCTCCAGCCGGCCTACACCCGCTACTACGTCCATCTGGGGGAGATTTCATCCTACCCGCCCGGCTACAAGGAGAACGGTTCCATCTTTTGCCACACCAACCCCTGGGTGATGATCGCCGAGACGGTGGTGGGGAACGGCGACCATGCCTACGATTACTATCGGCGCATCAACCCGTCGGTGCGGGAGGCCATCAGCGAGGTTCACCGCTGTGAGCCGTACGTCTATGCCCAGATGATCGCCGGGCGGGACGCGCCGACGTTCGGGGAGGCGAAGAACTCCTGGCTGACGGGCACCGCGGCGTGGAACTACGTGGCCGTCACCGGACACATTCTGGGCATCCGGCCCACGTTCGGGGGGCTGCGGATTGCCCCGGTCGTCCCGCGCGGCTGGATGGGGTTCACGGCCCGGCGGGTCTTCCGCGGGGTGACGTACCACATCACGGTGCGGCGGGTGGGGCCGGGGAACCGGGTCTCTCTGCGGGTGGACGGGGCGCCGGTAGAAGGGCTGTCTCTTATACACAT
>JAGHZG010000010.1 GCA_017743275.1 Chloroflexota bacterium
GGGAGAGGGGTGGCCGTCGGCGGGAGGGGAGAGGCCGGTTCTGTGACGGTCCCTTCCGGCGTCTGCACCGGCGCAGCGCAGGAGATGAGAAGAACCGTCAAAAGCACGAGGAAAACTTTCTTATTCACCGGCAATTCCCGTCCTTTCTACGGATTCTACGAACCACCTTTGCAGGACGAAGTACATCACCAGGAGCGGCAGGATGTTCAGGAACGTCCCGGCCAGTTTGATCGCCTCGTTCAGGCGGTCAAAGATGTTGACCGTGCCGGGCGGGTAGAGATTCTGGTAGGCCTGCACGAACTTGGAAAGTTGCATCGGCAGGGTCTGGATGCCGCCCTCCAGGAAGATGACCGTCAGGTAGGTCTCGTTCCAGTACCAGACGATGGAGAAGATGATGGAGACAATGTAGGCTGGGAGGGCGGCGGGGACGGCGATCTGGAGGAATACCCGCAGGTCGGAGGCGCCGTCCAGGCGGGCCGCTTCTTCCAGGACTTTGGGGAGGGCGAGGAAGGTCTGGTAGAAGATGAGGATGAAGATGGCGCTGCGGAAGCCCTGGCCACCCAGGGCAGGCAGCACCAGCGACCAGATGCGGCCCAGCAGGCCCAGGTGGCGGTAGGTGAGCATCTGGGGGATGACGGTGTTCTGCGGCGGGATGATGAAGGTGGCGAGGATGAGCACGAAGAGCAGGCGCTTGCCGGGGAACGAGTAGCGCGCTAGGCCGTAGGCCACGATGGAGCAGGCGATGACCTGGATGACGGAGGGCACGGTGCTGACGATGACGGAGTTCAGCAGCGTGCGGGGGTAATCCAGGACGCGGAAGGCGCGCACGTAGTTCCCGAAGTACAGTTCCGTAGGCACCCACTGCACCATGGGGTTGAGCAGGTCGGTGGGGCTCTTCAGGCTGGTGACGAGCATGAAGAGCAAGGGGTAGAGGTAAACAAAGCCGATAGCGACCAGCAGGGCATACACCACGACGGTGAAAATCAGGCCGTAGTGGCTGCGGGTGCCCAGCAGAAATCCGCGAACCCGATCCCGGTGGCGGTAGAGAAAAGCGGCGGCCTGTTCCAACCGGGCCTTCAGGGTCAGCAAAGTGGGAAGTTTCAGGGACAAGATGGTCATAGCGATTCCCCCTCCCGGCTGCCCAGGTTTATCCGATGCGATCCCCGCGCGGCCGGAGCACGACGTAGATGAGCAGCAAAATCAGGGCCAGGGTGGCAAAGTACAGGAAGGACATCGCGCTGGCATAGCCGATGCCGCCCTTGATGTCGTACGTCTGGGCGTAGATGTACCGTACAATCTTGTTCTCGGAGAAGTGCGAGAGCGTGATGACCGTGTAGATGGCCACCACCACATTGGCGGTGGAGAGGGACGGCAGGGTGATTTTCCAGAACGCCTCCCAGGCGGAGGCCCCGTCTATTGCTGCCGCCTCGTAGATGCTGCGGTCAATCTTCTGCAGGCTGGCCAGGTAGATCAGAATCTGCACGCCGGAGAACCACAGGATGAGAATGAACGAGGTCAGCAGGTACTCCACCGGCCCGCGCAGGACGCGCGGCAGTTGCTCCAGGAAGGAGAGCACCACCGGCGAAGAGGCGACCTGTGGCACGGAGGTCGCGCCCTGGGAGACCAGTTCGCGGATGACGGGGCCACTGGTGATGACCACCGGCAGGAAGAAGACCGTCCGGAAGAGGCCCCGGAACGGGAGTTTCAGGTTCAGGAAGAGGGCGATAATCATAGAGAAGATCAGGATAATCGGCACGGAGACGACCGTCTCCACCGCGTACTCAATGAGCAGTTCCACGAAGGTTGGGTCGGTGAACAGGGCGTGAGTGTAGTTTTGCCAGGCGATGAAGGTCTGCTCAATGCCGGTGGCCGAGACGATGACTTTGTTCAGGCTGTAGCGGAACGTCTCCACCAGCGGCGTGAGGGTGAAGAGGACGAAGCCCACGATCCAGAGCGCGACGAATCCATAGCCCTGCAGGGCCTGACGGGTGCGGTAGCGGAGCGAGAAGCGGGGACGGGCGGACGCTTTCGCTTTCATGGCGTGACCTCTCTCAGAACGGCATCTTGTGCCGGGATGGTGAGACCGTAGAGTTGCACCGGGGTCTCGCCGTAGTTGACGATAATCTGTTTGCCGTTGCTGTAGGTGGTGGCGAAGACCTGGGGGGCCAGTTGCTCATGCCCGATGATGCTGGCCCCCTGAACGGGCGCCAGCAGGGCATTCAGCCAGGCGTAACTCTCCTCTATCTGCGCGCCCAGTTGTCGGTAGGCGGAGACGTAAATCCAACTGGAGCGCGTCTTCAGAATGCGGGCCGTCTCCTCGTGGGTCAGGAAGTAGGAGGGATAGGCACCGTACTCGGCATGGCGCAACAGGTCGCCGCGCACGTCCGGGGAGAAGTTCAGCGCCTCGCCGTAGTACGGGATGTAGCCGGAGAGGACAATCGGCAGAAACGGGACAGGGCGGGTGGCGTAGATGTAACCGCTGCCGCTCAGGGGAATGTCGTAGTAGGCGCTGGCGTATGCGAACAGGTAGTCGTTGGGGGTGTAGAGGGCCAGCGGGACGGGGCTGGTGCTGAGCAGTTCCTGGTAGGCGGCAATGGCCTGCTCCCGGTTCAGGGTATTGCCCTTACGGAAGTCCGAGAACAGGAAGTTCCCGATGTGATCCAGTGCCAGCCCGGCGGAGAGTTTCTGGTTGACCTCACGGCTCAGCGAGCGGACGCGCGCCTGCAGCGCGGAGAGGTTGAAGTAGAAATTGGGTTTGCCGCGCCAGTATCCCCGCAGATAGTCGCTGGTGATGGCCATCGCCAGGTCGTAGCGGGAGAAGGCCCGCTGCTCCTCGCGCAGGGCGGCCAGCGGGTCAAGATACAGCGCGAACGTCCCGCCGCGTGCCCGTACCGATTCGGCCAGCGCCCGCAGGTCGGAGAGGCGGCCCAGATGGCGATCCAACCTCAGGCGAGTGGGGGGCATCGCGGAGGCCCCACCGGGCTGCCAGCCGTAGTAGACCACCTGCGGATTGGAGACGCGGAGTTCGGCCAGGATTTCCCGCATCTGCTCCACCGTCGTCATTGGGATGGCGCGGTACCAGAAGAGCACCCGCTCCCGTTCGGCCCCCAGGAATTCCAGGCGGATGCCGATGTTCCCCGACGGCATCGCCTGGCGACGCAGCAGGCCCTTCTCCAGCAGGTATTGCTGATAACTGCGGGCCATGCCGACGTAACCGGCCTCCGGCCCGACCAGGAAGCGGTAATGGAGGACAATGTCAAAGGCATTGGTGCGAGGCTGGATGACCGTCACACCGTCCCCGGCGCGGCTGGTGCGCTGGAAGTAACTCTCGTTGTAGATGAAGGCGTTGTAGAGGAAATTGAAGTTGGTGATGATGCCGGAGGGGTGCGCCTGGACTTCGGCGTAGGAAGCGCCCTTTTCCAGGATGGCCAGGTACGCGTTGCGCCCTTCGCCGTGCACCATGCCAATCACTGGCATAGAAATAGGGTACGGCCGCCGAAGGGTGGGGGCAAAGGGCATGGAGGCGAGCATTCCCAAATCCGGGCCGTAGTAGCGGCCGTAGAACATGTTTTTCGCTTTGGTCTGTTCGGTGAAGGCGATGATGGTGCCGCAGCCGTCGGGGATGAACATGTAACCATCTACTTCGGCTCGGCGCGTCGCACCCATCCACGGGTACAGGTGCAGCACGCCCAGGCGGAACTTGCCCTCCTCGCGGATGGACTCAAAGGGCACCTCCACCCGCACACCGGTCTCCTCCAGCAGGATGCGGATGCCAACGGAGATGGCCGCTTCGGTGAAGGTGACCTGGGCCTGGATGCCGTTTTCTATCCGCTGAATCTCCAGGGTATGGTCGGCGAGGGCAATGGAGGCGCGCTTGGCATTGGCCTTCTGATCCAGGTAGTCTATGCTGATGCCGCTCTGGGCGAAGGCCAGCCAGGTGCGGTTCAGCCGGTCACCTTCCTGTTTCTCGTCCAGGTTGGAGTGCCAGAAGTAGCCGTTGCGCTTATCCAGCACCTTGAAGGCCAG
The DNA here is from genome assembly GCA_017743275.1 of Chloroflexota bacterium. Lineage (GTDB taxonomy): Bacteria > Chloroflexota > Anaerolineae > B4-G1 > DUEL01 > SpSt-77. The sequence goes on from JAGHZG010000010.1 coordinate 4,027, forward strand.
CGTCTCCGGGTTGACGTACAACCGGAAGGCCGCGTTTTCGGCGACCAGGTCGTAGGACTCCGGAACGCCCGCATCACCGACCGGGGCCGCGGTGGCTGCCAGCGGCGGCAGGAGCAGGGAAAGGAGCAGGGATACGAGTACCAGTTTCCGGATCATCGCAACCGGATTTCCCGCAGGATGGTGGTGATAAAGTCAAATAACTGGAAGAAGAGCACATACATGATGTAGCCCGTGAGCATCATCACGGCCATGGTGAAAAGGGTGATCAGGACGTTACGGACAGTTTCGTTGAAGGAATAGTTGTGGATTTCCTTGACCATAATGAAGAGCATGAGCGCCGTCCAGGCCCACATCAGGTTGGTGGAGAAGGTGTACAGGAAAACCTCGTTGCTACTCAGGACGTTAGAGATGAGGGCAATGGGCAGGGCAAACAGCGCGTAGGGGAAGAGGGCGTAGGCGGAACCGATGACCACGTCGCGCAGGCGGCCTTCTCCGTCGCTGATGGTGGAGACCAGGTAGTTGGCCGCGTTCCACAGCACGAGAAACAGGAGGGTGTAGACCACTTCGGTTTCGGCGTGGATTTCGCCGGGATTGGCGTAACGGTTGAAGATGAAACCGGTCACGTAGGGGTTCAGCACCCGCACCACGACCACCCACGCGTAGAGCAGAAAGGCGAACCGCAGACTGCCCCGCTCGTTGACCTTGATGTAGTAGAAACTGTCCGCTGGCTGTTTGATGAAGCGGAAGAGAAACAGGAAATCGTCCACCAGTTTCCGCTTCCGCAGGCGGGCCCAGGCACGGCGCAGGGGGGTCAGCCAGCCGCGGCGGCGCTCCGCGCGCCGGAAGACATTCCGGGCGACTGCGAGCCCCACGAGCACCAGCAGGCTGTCCCCCAGGTAGCGCTGGAGGATGACGTTGCGCAGTTCCCAGAAAGCCTGCGAATAGCCGTTGCGGTCTTCCGCGTAGCGGTAATAGACCAGGGCGCGGGCGTAGTTTCCCTCTTTGAAGTATGCATCGGCGATGGCCTGATAAGCCATGATGAACGAGCCGTTGTAGCGCAGGACCTCCTCAAAGTACGGGCGGGCTTCGGTGTAATACCCCTCCACGTAGAGCCGTACGCCCTCGTGGACCAGGCGGGCGAACTGAGTGGGACGGTAGATGACGAGCGCGTTCTTCTCCTGGTCCAGGACGTAAATATCCTCCCTGTAGCGCTCCACGGCCGACGGCTTGCGCAACGTGCCCATGCGCTGATCGCCCTGGTCTTTCGCCCCGAAGACGAAAAGCAGAACCCCCCTCAGGTTGTACTCGTAGATACGTCCCTCCGCGTCCACCGCAGTGACCAGTCCGGTGGCGTTGACGTGAATATCGCGGAAGTTGGCCGATCCGTAGATGTCGGGGAAGATGTTGTTTCCGGCGACGGTGAAGCGGCGGATGCTGCGCTCGCGGGCCGTCCCGGCGGTGACGGTGAAGACCATGGACTCCGGATCAACCGTCACGTTGGAGGGGGACGGAGCCTCCCGCTTGATGAACTGGGCCAGTTGCTCCTCGGTCAGGAAGAGGCGTTGCAGGATCATCTTGAGGGACATCGTGGCCTGGTTGGCGCCGAAGTAACCGAGGAAGCGGCCGTCCGGGCTCATCACCACCAGGCCGTTGGTGGACCCTTCGCTGATGATGTAGAGATTCTTGCGGACGTCCACGGCGATCTTACGGGGCAGGAACTCACTTTTCCGCCCGAAGAGGGGCTCCTGCGGACGGCCGAACTGGCGGATGGGATTCCCCTCCCGGTCCAGGATGACGACGGTGTTGCTTTTGGCGTCGGCGATGTACATCGTGCCGTCCGGGTCCACCCAGAGACCGGTCGGCCCCTTCAGCAGCCCTTTGCCGTAGACAGCGGCAATCTGGAAGTCCGGGCCCAAGCGCAGGATGCGACCGTTACCGGTATCGGCGATGTAGATGACACCGTCGGGGGAGATGAACATATCTTCGGCCCCGGAGACGGGGAGGTCAATCTCCGTCAGGGGCACGTAGGCGTCCTGGGTCAGGTACAGCCGCCCACCGGGACCGAGTGCCCAGGTGGTATAAGGGGCCAGCGCCCCGGCGGGCTGTCCGGGCACCCGGCAGAGGAGCGCCAGGATCAGCAGGCCAGCAATCATGAACCGTTTCATCCCTTCAGCCCCGAATGAGACATGGTGCTCATCACCTGACTCTGCAGGAAGATGAAGATGATGAGATTGGGCAGGAACATGATGAGCGCGGCCGCAGCGGCCATCCCCTGACCAGCGACGAGATTGGCGCCAGCGGTGGTGGCCGAAAGCGTGCTCAGGTAAAAGGCGAAGGTCTTCAGACTCTCAATGTTGATGTACAGCGCGGACGTATCGGCGTTGTTCCAGGTGGCCTGGAAGGTCAGAATGGCCATGGTCGCCAGGGCAGGCCGGACCATCGGCAGGATGATGCGCCAGTAGATTTGCAGGTCACTGGCGCCGTCTATCTGCGCGGCCTCAATCACCTCGTTGGGAACCGTGTCCATAAACTGCTTGAGCAGGAAAACGCCCACCGGCATCGCCAGACCGGGCAGGATGTGGACCAGGAATGAGTCTATCAGGCCCGTTTTGGCGATGATGAGAAAGCGCGGGATGGTCACCGCAATGGGCACAAACATCAGCGCGACCGTGTTGACCGCAAACAGCGTCTGCTTGAGCCGGAAGCGTTTCTTGGAGAGAGCGTACGCGGCCGCGCTGGAAATGAAGAGGGATGCCACCATAGAGGCCAGAGTGACGACGATGCTGTTGAAGAGGTAGCGGGTGACCGGCACATCGGAGATGGACATCAGCGAAAGCAGGTCGCGGAAGTTCTTCAGGGTTGGGTTCACCACGAAGAAGCGGGGCGGGTAGGCGAACAGTTCCTCCAGAGGCTTGAAGGCGGTGGAGAAAATGAAGATAATGGGCAGGAGCATAAAGGCGACCAGCGGCGCCAGGATGAGGTAAAACGGAATCTGGCTGGGATGAAATCCGGACGGGTTGATGCCGCTGGAGCGCAGGCTGTAGAGGCGGAACCGACGCCCTCTCATCGTTCCTCCTCGCTGCGGAAGAGTCGGTTGGCCAGGCGGGTGAAGAAGAGCACCATCAGGAGCAGGACGACCGAGATGGCGGCCGCATAGCCCATCTCGTAGCGCAGGAAACCGTAGTCCTCAATGTGGTTGACGATGAGTTGACCGGCGTACTGCGGGGTGGGGTTGGAGCCCGAGAGGGCCACCCCGATGGCGCCCGCCTGGAACGTCCCCACGATGGCCATCACGGCTCCGAAGAGCATCTGCGGTTTCATGGAGGGGATGGTGATGTAGAAGATTTCCTGCCAGCGGCTGCTCATCCCGTCTATCGCGGCGGCCTCGTACAGTTCGGGGTTGATGTCCAGAATGCCCGCCAGCATGGCCAGGAAGCCGACGCCCATACTGCTCCAGAGGGTCACCACAATCATAATGGGCATCAGATATTGGGGCGATTGCAGCCACTGGATGGTCTCCTGGATGAGGCCCAAGTTGAGCAGATAACTGTTCAGGTAGCCGTTCTGGTCCCCGCTGAAGAGGGTCTGCCAGACGACGGCCATCGTCACGCTGGAGGTCATGGAGGGGGAGTACAGGATGAGGGCCAGGATGGTGCGCGGCAGGCGCGGCAGTTGGGCCAGCATCCAGGCCAGCAGAAAGGCCAGCATGTACCCCCCCGGCCCCACAATGACGGCAAATTCAATGGTGTTGGGCAGGACGTACTTCATAAAGATGTCGTCCTGCGTCAGCAAAGTGATGTAATTGCGCAGGCCGATGAATTGGGGGAACTGGATGGTGTCAAAGTAGGTGAAAGAGAGCAGGACGGCAGCGATGACCGGCACAACGATGAACAAGATGAACAGGATAGCGTACGGGGCCAGGAACGCGTAGGCGTTCCCCTCCCGATACAGCCAGGCGCGAAAGGAATTTCCCATGGCCTTCATTTTCCTGCAGCCTCCATCCACTGGCGAACGGTCTCAATGGTGGGGATTTTGATCTCCCGGACCGGCACGCCGTTGCGGGTGTAACCGAGTTCCTCCATCTTGCGGGCCATCTCCCGGTTGATGGTCACGACAGCAGTGTCAATGGCCACGCGCGGGTTGACGCCGTTGAAAACGATGCGGTTCCAGGCGTTGCTCAACTCGCGCTCCTGCATATAGGTGCCGGGCAGTTTGACGGGCTCCCGCAGCCACTCCCACTGCGCCAGGATGACGTCTTTGTGCTCCTCCGGGATGGGCAGATAGCGGAAGGCTTCTACGTTGGCCGTGTACCACAGGTACTCCCGCCCGTAGTTCATCATCAGTTGACGGGCGAACTCTACCTGCGTCTCGGTGGACATCCACCATTTCAGGAACTCCCAGGACTCCCGAGGCTTGTCGGTATCGGCCAGCATGATGCAGGTCTGGGCCGAGCCCGTCGCGTGGCGGAGTTGGTGTCCATCGGGCAGGACGTTGGCGGGGTAGAGGGCGATGCCCCAGAGTCCCTCAATTTCCGGTGCGGCGGTGTACAGTTTGATGTAGGCCTCTACATTGGAAACGCCCACGGGCAGGGTGCCGTTGCGGAAACTGTCATAGAAACTGACCGCGGTGAGCGGCATCCCATAGACGGTGAACTGCTCGGCCATAAACCGGATGGCGGCGATGGATTCGTCGCTCCCCAGGCCGGTCCGCAACCCATCGGGTGGGTACAACTCCCCGCCGAAGTTCCAGATGTAGGGGGCGGTGACCAGGTAGCCCTTCAGTCCGCTGCCCGTGGAGAGGGGGGTGTAGAAATTCATCCCGTAGCGCTGGAGTTCGGGCAGGATGGCGATGACCTCGCCCCAGGTCTGCGGTACCGGCAGTCCCAACTGCTCCAGAATGTCGCGGCGGTAGAAGGTGACCCAGAAATCCTGCGTTTCGGGGATGGCGTACACCGAGTCGTTGATGATGTAACTCAGGAGCGAGCCCGGAGAGTAGATGCGGATGAACGAGTCAAAGTCCTCAAAGGAGCGCAGGTCGTAGAGCGCGTTGCGCAGCGCCAGTTCGTAGGGGATGTTGGTGCTGATGCCCAGGGCCACATCCGGCTCAATGTTGGCGGCGATGGCCAGGGCCAGTTTGGCCTCATTGGACATAATGGAGAACCGGACCCGGATGCCGGTCCGGGGGGTGAAGGTCTGGTCAGCCATCTGCTGCATCAGGTCCACGTACTGGCGCGGGCGGTTCACCCATACCTCCACCTCGTCCTCACTGGCGCCAATGGTCTGATACGGGGTGGGCCGGAACGAGTGGATGAAACGTTTGACGTTCTCGCTGAAGGCCGTCCACAGGGAAACGCGCGGCACGGGCGGGATGACATCCGGGGAGTGGACGTAGATTTTGTCCAGGGTGAGGGGCTGGTTCTGCAGGGCCGAGAGGACGCTGCCCAGCAACTGCGCGGCCGACTGCGGGCCTTCCGAGAGACGGTTCATGCGCACCGGGATTTTGTTGGGCTCCCGCGCCAGCAGGCGGATGTTCTCCAGCGCCATCTGGTAGTTCATAATTTCCTGGGAGTTCAGGCCGTTGTTGACAGCCTGAAGCGCGGCCTTATCGGCAGCCAGTTTATCGGCGATACGCCCCAGCCGTTCCCGGATGTCGGGGATGTAGTCGGCAATCTCCCACTCCCGGTAGCGGTCCGCCTGGTTCCCGGTCAGGCGTCTGATCTCCAGCGCCAGGTTGTTGATCTCGCGGATGGACTGGCGGATGTTCCGGATGGCCTCATCGTAGGGGGAGGTCGTGACTTCAATGCCGATGATGTTCACCCCCGCGTGCAGGTACACCCGGTAGGGCAGGGTGATGTTCTGCCAGCGGGTGGAATATCCGAAGGGCACTTCGTGGAACTCGTCAAAGGGGACGGCGCCGTTGATGATAATGCGGCGGAAGACGGTGAAGTTGGGGCGGGTGTCCTGGAGGGCGCGCAGGGTGATCAGGTAGAGGCCGTCCTGGGGCACTTCTACCTCATAGTACAGCGCGCTGCCGCTGCGCTGCCAGGAATCGCCGCCGATGGTGTTCAACACCAACTGGTAGGTGTCGTAGGGGGTGACGTCCAGACTGCGGTTGTAGAGCGGGCGGATAGAGACGTCGTTTTTGAACGCTGGCCACTCCGCCTCCAGTTCCACCCGAACGCCGGAGGTTTCGGGCACGGTCAGGCGGGCCAGATACTGGGCGTAGGAGATGTCCGGAGAAAAGGGCCGGAGATAAATGCTCCCCAGCAAAAGCGTCTCGCGGGTCAGCGTAAACTCAAACTGGTGCTCGCCGCGGGTCAGGTGGATGGCGAGGGGATACTTCCGACTGAAGTTGACATCGCGCAGGGGGACCTGGGTCCAGCGCGCCAGGCGGACGGGCGGGGCAGGAATCTGGTTGCCGTAGCGGTCCAGGGGGAACTGCCGGGCCCCGCTACGGTAATAGACCGGGAAGACGATGCGCCGGGCGTCCTCCACGGGCAGGTCACCGTCCACCAGCAGTTTCCCCTCCGGGGCGGTGACCAGCACGGTCTCGGGCACGGCAGCGTCAAAGGTGACGGTGTAGTCCCCCTCTTCGGGGATGGAAACGGTGAAGCGGACGCTGTCGCCCGCTTCCAGTTGGACACAGGGCTTATCGTACTGCCGGGCCAGGTCGCTGCTGGCCAGGGGGAGGCCGAAGGCGTCGGCGCGCACTTCCAGGACGGGGCCCGCCGGGTCGGAGGCGTCCCGAATGGGCCGGGAGCGGAGGGGTGCGCTCCCCGCGGCGGATGCTGGCACCCCCTGGACGGCCAGCAGGAGGAGCAGGAACAGAACTCTCAGCAAGGCAGGCGCTTTCATCCGCAGGCCACTTGTGAAAGGAGGGGGCTGTGGAGGCCACAGCCCCCTCCGGGTTGGGACGGGCTTACGGCTTCAGTTCGGCCCGGGCCGCGTCCAGCAACTTGTTGGCGAACTCCTCCAACTGGGCGGAGTAGTCCTCGTACTTGAACTTGCCCTGGGGGGCGAAGTTGAAGATGTACCACATGTTCACGTCCTTGTCCTCGCCGATGTCAATGCCGGGCTTGCCCTCCCAGCGGGCGGCCACGTAGCCGGGGACAATCTTCGCCAGCGATTCCAGCAGACTCTGGTCCAGGTTCTCCAACGCGGCGCGCAGGCCGGGCTTTTCGCCGACGAAGGAGAGGTACAGGTTAATCGTATCGGCGTCCACAAACACGGGCATGCGCGTCGGAACCTGACCGGCTGCTTTGGCAATCTCCGCCTCGGCCATGTAGCCCTGGCGGGAGAAGGTCATCCACTTGGCGAACTTATAGGCCTCCTCCAGGTTGGCGGTGGTCTTGGAGACCACGATGAAGTCGCCCACCATCGCCTGGTTGCCGCCCGGGAAGCCCATAAAGTCCCAGTTGAAGGTAGCCTGCTGGGCGAAGGCCAGCACCATCCAACCACCGTCCCAGCGGACGCCGCACTCCTGGTTCAGGAACAGTTCCCACGGCCCCTGGGACTTAAAGTTGGCTTTCTGCTCGTCGGTGAGGCCCTGCCAGGTATGCGGGAGCATCTCGCTGGCCCTGGCGACCGCCGCCTTGAAGGCCTCCGAGTTGTAGTGCATGTGGGTGCCATCAAAACTGAACCATCCCAGTTTCGGGTCCTGGGTGTGCGGGTACCAGCCCAGGATGAACTCCTGCTCGTCCATGCCCAGGCGGCCCTTCCGGATGTCCGTCAGGGCCGTGACGGCGGCGAAGAAGTCGTCCACCGAGACGCCGTAGGTGGGCGCGTCCAGGTTGTTGGCCTCAAAGAGGTCAATGTTGACGAAGTAGCCCATCACGAACAGCGCCGCGGGCAGACCCAGCACCTTGCCGTCGTAGGTGACCGATTTGCGCAGGACCTCCGGGACGTTCTGCCAGTCCGGGTCGTTGCTGACGAAGGGCGTCAGGTCGGCCAGCCAGCCGTTCTTCACATAGAGCGGGGTCTTATCCGCCATGAAGACGTCCGGCAGCGCGCCCTTGGCCGCCAGCGCGGTCAGTTTGTCGTCCCAGGAACCCTCACCCGACATGTCCACAATCTCAATGGTGACATGCGGGTTCAGTTCCATGTACTTCTTGACCAGTTGCCGCTGGATGTTGTTCTCTTCCTCCGTCCCCAGGTTCCAGTTGGCGTAGCGAAGCGTGACCGGTTGAGGGGCCAGGGCTGTCTCT
>JAGHZG010000011.1 GCA_017743275.1 Chloroflexota bacterium
GCCCCGCCCGAGGACAGGGCAACGGATTGTCGGAATAATTTGTCAAGTTGCAATAGCGTCGATCTGGATGAGCATCTTCGCCGCCGCAATGAAAAATATATTCATTTTGAGCCCGTCGGCTTGCCTGGGCAGTTTTCAAACGGGGCTTTCTGCCCCTGGTACCTAAGGCCAGCGGCCGGGGCAGGGCTTGCCCCTGCCCCAGGGGGCGACCGCAAGGGCGGGTGACCGCAAGGGTCGCCCCTACTCCTGACCCATCTGCCACAAAAACGAATATGGACAACAGCGCGCCAGAGCCAACCGTAGAGGACATCCTGGCGGAAGTGGAGCGGCGACGGGCCGCCCGCCGGGCCGAAGAAAACCGTTCCCCCTGGGAGCACCCCCTGGGCTGCTGGGCCGAACGGGTGGGCCAGTGGTTCGTCCGCCACTGGCTGGCTCTCCTGAACCTGTGGTGGTTCCTCTACGTCGGCGTGTCGTTCCTGGCCCCACTTCTCATGAACGCGGGCCTGGAGGAGCCCGCCCGCCTCATCTACCTGGCCTATCGGCCCCTCTGCCACCAACTTCCCTACCGTTCGTGGTACCTCTTCGGCGAACAGCCGTACTACTCCATGCAGGAACTCATCCAGCGGGGAGTGGACCCGGACCTGCTGGTCCCCCACGGCTACATCGGCGACGCCGTTCTGGGCTACAAAGTGGCCTTCTGCCAGCGAGACACGGCCATTTACGGAACCATTTTCCTGGCCGGGCTGGCCTTCGCCCTCTCCGGCCGCCGGTGGCGTCCCCTGCCGCTCTGGGCCTACCTGCTGTTCGGCCTGGTGCCGGTCGCCCTGGACGGGGGGATTCAGTTCGTCTCCCAGGTCCTGGTGCTCCTCTTCCCGTCGGCGGGGTTCGTCGCCGTGGAGAGCACTCCCCTGCGGCGGGTGGTCACCGGCGCCCTCTTCGGCCTGATGACGGTGTGGATGGTGTATCCCACCGTCCATCGGGCGACAAAGGAGGCCGTAAATACTCAGGAGCACACCCGGTGTGTGCCATTCCAGCCGGAGTGATAAGGAGGGATCATGCTACCCACAGGCTATCCGTATAACCTGGCAAGGTTGAAAGTCCAGTGGAAGACCTTTGTTAAGCGGGGGGTTCTATCTGCCTCGGAACTGGACCCTGCCATTGCACGTTCATGGCTCCGTTGCCAGCAAGCCGGGCTAGATCCCACGGCAATTCCTAATCCCTCTCGTTACCGCACGGAAGAATTGGACTACCAGCGCCAAAACTGTTTTGAATTGCTTGCGATTGCCCGGCCGCTGATGGAGGACATCTATCAGTTTTCTGGCAGGTCTAAGATGATCGTTTACCTGACCGATCACAACCTGCACATCATAGACATGCTGGGCGATCCAGACCTGAGCGGCGTGTTATCTGAAACGGGCCTGAGCGAGGGGACTTGTCTATCTGAAGAGTCCATAGGTACCAACGCGGCTGCCCTGGCACTGGCTGAAGGCGGGCCCGCTCAGGTAGTTGGACCGGAGCATTTCTTTGGGGTATGGCATTTCATCACCGACACTGCGGCCCCTATCTACGCCCCTGAGGGGGAAGTGAAGGGGATGATCGGCGTGATCACCCTGGAACGTTACAGCCAGCCGCACACCCTGGGGCTCGTGATGGCGATTAGCCGGGCCATTGAGAACCAGTTTCAAGCAGACGCCGCGCTGGCCCAAGCCCATCACCACCTGGCTGCCCTCAACGCATCCCTCCAGGCCATGCGCCAGGGCTTCATACTGTTAGATTTGAAAGGAACCGTCACTCATATCAATGCAAGCGCCGGAGAAATACTGGGCATTTCCCCTCGGACCGCTACAGGCAGACCTCTTTCCTCCCTGGTCCAGATTCCCCCCGAACTGGAAGAAAGCCTGAATCAGCGAAGTCCCATGAAGGGAAAAGAGATCACCTTTGTGCAAGGCAACACCCGGCATCCTGCCATTGTAGCAGTAGATATCCTGAAAGAGGGACTCAGCCAGACGGGCTTCGTGCTGGTGCTGAACCGTGTAGACGAAGCCCGGGAGTTAGCCCGTACGATTATGGGGGCCAGGGCCCATTTTACTCTTGACGACATTTCAGGATGGAATCCCCGGATGCAACAGGTTATCCGATACGCTCGCGCTATTGCCCGGTGCGATGCTCCAGTGCTGCTGGTGGGAGAAGCAGGCACGGGTAAAGGGTTATTCGCCCAGGCCATCCATAACGCCAGCCATTACGCGGAAGGGCCTTTCGTCGCGGTGGATTGTGCATCTATTCCCCGGGAGTTGATCGCCTACGAACTTTTCGGCCGGGAAAAGGATTCCGGAGTCATTCAGCCAGGCAAGTTTGAACTGGCCCATGGAGGTACAATTTTCCTGCAAAACATTGAGAGTTTACCCCTCAATTTTCAGGCGGCACTCCTTGGGGTTATGGACCTGAAGCAGGTGATCCGACTGGGCGGTACGACGCCGATCCCCATCAAGGTTCGCATTATCGCTGCTTCTAATGTGGATTTACGGGAAGAAGTGCGCCAGAAACGATTTCGGGAAGATCTGTATTACCGCCTGCGTGCCCTGACGCTGACCATCCCACCGCTGAGAGAACGGGGGAAGGACATTGTTTTTCTCGCCACGCAAATTGTTGAACAACATGCACGTCGTCGGGGGAAACAAATCGTCATCACCCCGCGTGCTCTCGCAGCGCTGGAAGCTTATCGCTGGCCGGGAAATGTGCGCGAGTTAGAGAATGTCCTGGAGTGGGCAGTTCAGATGGTGGAGGGGAACGAATTAGATATTGTGCACCTGCCGGAAGAAGTACGCCGGGCCGCGCGGGGCTCCAGCGATGAATCGGTTCCCACGCTGCTGGAAATGGAGCGCCAGGCCATCCTTCGCGCCGGCCTGGCTTGCCAGGGGAATGTGACCGAAATGGCCAGAGTGCTGGGCATCGGACGCACCACCTTATGGCGCAAGATGCGCGCCTTTGGCCTCAAACCAGAAACCTTCAAATCCGCCCAGATAGCGCATTAATCCCCATTGCCCCTATCCTCCGGTTAACCCTCGCGCGGGGGTAACTGTTCAAAGCATCATCGCGAGCCGCCTGCGAGAGCGGTAACACAATTCCCTCTTTGCCCCTGGGCCAGGGTAGAACAGGTGACCCCAAGGAAACCCCCCGGGGAAGGCTCGCAGCGGCGGGCTGCTGCACGCTTGCTTCCCCTGTTCTATTTCATAATGAAACATCAACTTCCGTAAAAGTGTCCCAATTTGGAACAATCAAACCTCTGGTTATTGACATGCTCCCCCTCCTGTATTACAATACATTGCGATTCCTCATCAGTTTACCCACATGCGCGAAAGGAGGTGATTATCGGCGGACCAGTTGTGGATACGGCGGATTGACCCCTTTTGCTTATTCCCCCAAGATCAAAAACATTCACTTCATCCCATCATACTATGCTAAAGGAGAGAGCGATGAAAAAGAATAGTCTCCTGGCCGAGTGCATTGCGGAGGTCTTCGGGACCTTCATCCTGATCCTCCTGGGCGACGGCGTTGTCGCCAATGTGGGGTTGGCTCCCCGACTGGCGGCCCCCGCTTATAACTGGAACACCATCACCTTTGGCTGGGCTATGGCGGTGATGGTCGCCGTGTACGTGGCTGGGGGAGTTTCCGGCGCCCATATTAACCCGGCCGTGACGCTGGCGATGGCGGTGCGGGGCGCTTTCCCCTGGAAAAAGGTCATCCCCTACTGGTTTTCCCAGATTCTGGGCGCGTTCCTGGGGGCTCTCGGCGTGTACCTGGTCTATATGGAGGGCCTGATTGCCGCCGGGATGCCCAACGTCTGGTGCACGGGACCGGGTTCGGTCTTCGGCCAGGCCTTCTGGGGCGGCGCAGGTGGTAACGTGTTGGCTTCCTACTCCCTGGTAAACGCCCTCATCGCCGAGATTTTCGGCACCGCGGTGTTGCTCTGGGGAGTGGCGGCCGTCATCGATACTCGGAATCTGGGTGTCGGGGCCAACGTCGGTCCTCTCGTGATCGGCCTGGTGGTCCTGGGTGTCGGCCTCTGTCTGGGTGGCCCCAGCGGCTATGCCATTAACCCGGCCCGCGACTTCGGCCCCCGGCTCCTGGGCGCCCTGGTGGGCACGAAGGGGCTCTTCACCGGCCTGTACTGGTTCGTGGCCCCGATCATTGGCCCCCTAGTCGGCGGTATCCTCGGCATCCTGACCTACGATTGGCTCATCGGCCGAGCCCTCGCCGCCAAGCAGGCGTAAGGAATCCTGGTGGGGGAGGGGATCATGAAAAAACTCATCAACCACCCAGCAAATGTGGTAAAAGAAGAACTGGAGGGCATTGCTCTGGCCTATCCAGGCCTGGTGAAAGTCCACTTTGAGCCCAACTTCATCTACCGCGCCGATGCGCCGATCCCGGGCAAAGTGGCTGTCATCTCCGGTGGTGGGAGCGGTCACGAGCCGATGCACGGCGGGTTCGTGGGCGTGGGGATGTTGGATGCTGCCTGTCCGGGCGAGGTCTTCACCTCCCCCACCCCGGACCAGATGTTAGAGGCAGCCAAGATGGTGCATGGGGGCGCCGGCGTACTGTATATCGTCAAAAACTACACCGGCGACGTGATGAACTTTGAGATGGCGGCCGATATGGCCCGCGCAGAAGGAATCCGCGTTCTCAACATCCTGATTGACGATGATGTGGCCGTAAAGGATAGCCTCTACACCGCAGGCCGCCGGGGTACCGGTACAACGGTGCTGGCGGAGAAAATCTGCGGCGCGGCCGCAGAACGCGGGTACGACCTGAAGCGAGTGGCCGATCTCTGCCGCCGGGTCAACATCAACGGGCGATCCATGGGCATGGCGCTCACCCCCTGCACGGTCCCCATGGCGGGCAAGCCGACCTTTGAACTCGCCGAGGACGAGATGGAGGTCGGCATCGGCATCCACGGTGAACCCGGCCGCGAGCGAATGAAACTCAAGACCGCGGACGAGATTACCGAGATGCTCGCTCTGGCGATCATTGAGGATCCGCCCTATCGGCGCACGGTGCGGGAGTGGGATGAAGAGAAAGCGGAATGGGTGGAAGTGGAGTTGGAAGACCCGCCATTCCGGCCCGGTGATCCGGTGCTGGCCTTCGTGAACAGCATGGGCGGCACGCCCGATATTGAGTTGCCCATCGTCTACCGGAAACTGCACGAGATTTGCACCAAGAAGGGGCTCAAGATCGTCCGCAACCTGATCGGGCGCTATATCACCTCGCTGGAAATGCAGGGGGTCTCCATCACCCTCCTGCGCATGGACGACGAGATGATTGACCTGTGGGATGCACCGGTCAAGACGCCAGGCCTGCGGTGGGGGATGTAGCCCATAGACAAACCCTGCCCATTTCCATGGCCACCGGGAACCGGATGAACGCCCGGAAATGGGCAGGGTATCTTATAGGAGTGGGGAATTGACCATCACAAGGAGTGAGGAATTGACCATCACAACAAAAGAACTCCTGATGTGTCTCCATAAAATGGCAGAAGTGCTGGAGGCCAACCGGGAATACCTCACGTCGCTGGATGCGGCTATCGGTGACGCCGACCACGGAATCAACATGGACCGGGGCTTCAAAGCGGTCCTGGCGAAACTGCCCTCTGTGGAGGACAAAGACGCCGGGACGATCCTGAAAACCGTTGGTGTGGCCCTGGTTTCCACAGTGGGAGGAGCCGGTGGGCCTCTCTATGGGACGGCCTTTATGCAGGCAGGCATGGCCGTGGCCGGTAAATACGAACTGGAACCCCAGGATGTGCTGGCGGCTTTAGATGCCGCACTAAAGGGAGTGGTGATGCGGGGGAAGGCCGATTTGGGGGACAAAACAATGGTAGATGCTCTTACCCCGGCCGTGAACGCCCTGCGCCGTGCCCTGGAGAACGGTTCCGGTTTGACCGAAGCGTTAGAACAGGCGGCTGCAGCAGCCGAACAGGGCATGAAAGACACTATCCCTATGCTGGCCAAAAAGGGCCGTGCCAGTTACCTGGGAGAGCGCAGTATCGGCCATCAGGACCCTGGAGCGACCTCCTCCTACCTGCTCATCAGGGTTATGGCCGATGTGGCACGGGAACTCCAAACCCAACAGGAACCATAAATCTTTACGCAAAAGGAGGGAGAAATGGCTAAGTACGTCGCCGCTGTGGATCAGGGTACAACCAGTACCCGCTTTATGGTCTTTGACCATGCCGGTCTGGTGGTGAGTGTCCACCAACTGGAGCACGAACAGATCTATCCTCAGCCTGGCTGGGTAGAACACAACCCGATGGAAATCTGGGAGCGAACCCAGCAGGTGATCAAAGCGGCCCTGGAGAAGAAAGGGATAGATCCTAAGGAGATCGCTGCCATCGGCGTCACCAACCAGCGGGAGACCACCATCGTCTGGGATAAGAAGACCGGCAAGCCTTACTACAACGCCATCGTCTGGCAGTGCACCCGCACCAAGGACATCTGCGAAGACCTGGCCAAGGACGGTGGGCAGGACCGCTTCCGCCCCAAGACCGGCCTGCCGCTGGCGACCTACTTCTCCGGCCCCAAGATCAAGTGGATTCTGGATAACGTCCCCGGCGTCCGGGAGGCGGCGGAGAAGGGGGATGCCCTCTTCGGCAACATTGACACCTGGGAAATCTGGTGGCTGACCGGTGGCCCCAATGGCGGCGCTCACGTGACCGACGTCTCCAACGCCAGCCGCACAATGATGATGAACCTGGAGACGTTGGACTGGGACCAGGAAATTCTGGACATCCTGGGCATCCCGCGCCAGATGTTGCCGGAGATTCGCCCCTCCAGCGACCCCAAGATTTACGGCTACACACCGAAAGACGGGCCGTTTGGCACTTCCATCCCCGTCTGCGGCGACCTGGGCGACCAGCAGGCCGCGCTGGTGGGCCAGACCTCCTTCAGCCCCGGCGAGGCCAAGAACACCTACGGCACCGGCTGCTTCATGCTGCTCAACACCGGCACCACGCCCGTCCCCAGCAAGAGCGGCCTGCTGACCACCCTGGGCTATAAATTCGGCGACGAGCCGGCCATCTACTGCCTGGAGGGCTCCATCGCCATCACCGGTGCTCTGGTCCAGTGGTTGCGGGATAACCTCAAGTTCTTTGACTTCTCCAAGCACATTGAGGACTACGCCCGGCAGGTGCCCGACAGCGGTGGTATCTACTTCGTCCCGGCCTTCTCCGGCCTCTTCGCGCCGTATTGGCGGCTGGACGCCCGCGGCGTCATCGTCGGCCTCACCCGCTTCATCAACAAGTACCACATCTGCCGCGCCGCGCTGGAAGCCACCGCCTACCAGACCCGCGAGGTGCTGGACGCGATGGAGAAGGACTCCGGTGTGCGCCTGACCGCCCTGAAGGTGGATGGCGGTATGGTCTTTAACGAACTGCTGATGCAGTTCCAGGCCGACATCCTGGGCGTGCCCGTCATCCGCCCGGTCGTGGCCGAGACCACCTCGTTGGGCGCCGCCTACGCCGCCGGGCTCGCCGTCGGCTTCTGGGACAACCTGGACGACCTGCGCAAGAACTGGGCGGTGGACAAGGTCTGGGAGCCGAAGATGGACCCCGAGACCCGCGAGCGCCTCTATCGGGGCTGGCTGAAGGCAGTGGAGCGGACCTTCGGCTGGGTAGAATAGTGCCCTGAGAGTCTGGGGGGAGGAGCGGGATCGGGGAGGCCCCGCATCCTCCCCCTTTTGTTGTGAGGTCAGAGTATGCACATCATCGTATGCATCAAGCAAATCATAGACCCGGAGGTCCCCTTTCACCTCTTCCGGATTGATCCGGTCGCGAAACGGCAGATCCAGGGGACTCACCCCCTGGTGATCAGTACCTATGATGAAGTTGCTGTAGAAGTCGCTCTGCAGCTGAAAGAGAAAGTCGGGGGCAGGGTGACCGCTCTAACGCTTGGGAAGAAAGAAGCTCTCCAGGCGCTCCATCAGACGCTGGCGATGGGCGCTGACGATGCCATCCTGCTCTCCGATTTGAATTTTGAAGAAATGGACTCTTTTGGAAAGGCCCGCGTCCTGGCTGCGGCCGTGCGAAAAATCGGCGAGTTTGATTTGATCCTGTGCGGACGCCAGGCGGGAGACGTAGAGTTGGGATTGGTCGGACCCTTCCTGGCCGGAGAACTGGGCATCCCGTGCGTTCCCCTCGTCGCCAACTTTGAAGTGGCCAATGGCACCATTCGGATGAGACGACCCGTTGAGACCGGGTACGAAATCCTGGAAGCCCCGTTCCCTCTCCTGGCGACGATCACCAACGACACAAGCAACGTCCCCCGGTACGCTTCAGTAAAAGGACTACGGGCAGCCATGCGGGCCCCCATCCCCTGCTGGTCGTCGGCCGATTTAGGCCTAAGCGCCGATGCTCTGGGCCCGAAACCCCTGCGGATTGAGATAGACGAACTGTTTATCCCCCATCGGGAGATGCGCTGTGAACTCATTGAAGGGGAATCCGGCGCCGAGAAAGCCCGCAACCTGGCCGCGCGACTGAAAGCGCTGGGGTTGATCGGCTGAGGAGGGATACCATGGTTCACATCCTGACATTTTGCACAGCATCTCAACCGGAAATCCCCCGCCACCCGCTGGAACTGCTGGCCGCCGCGCGGGCACTGAGCGCTCAACTGGGGGAAGGTACGGTGCATACTCTGTGTGTGGGACCGGCATCGGGGGCCTACGGAGAGGAACTGATCCACCGGGGCGCCGATCGGGTGCTGACGGTGGAATGTCCATCCGTAGAAGCGGAAATAGCACTGGCCGTGGTGGAATCGGCCGTCCGGCATCTGGCCCCCCAGGTTGTGCTCCTTCCCCACGATGATCTGAGTGGAGCCTATGTGGGGCCGTGCCTGGCATACCGCCTGGAGACAGGGATTGCCACCGACTGCGGGGGCTTCGCCGTTCAGGGGGAGGATATCCGCTGGCTACGCCCTGTTTATGGGGGGAAGGCCATGGCGTATATGCGCATTCGGGGGCCGGTTCAACTGGCCACTATGCGCTCACGCGCTTTTGACCCCCTGCCTGCTGACCCGACACGTCGGGGAGAAATCCAGAGTTTCCCGGCCGACTGGGAAAGCGTCCGTCCGCAGATCCGCGTGGTGGAACGTTTGGAAGAAAAAGAAGAGGGAGAACTGCCGCTGGATCGGGCAGAAATCATCGTCAGCGGAGGGAGAGGAATCGGAAGCGCGGAGGGGTTCGCCGTTCTACGGGAACTGGCCCGGGTACTGGGAGCCGCAATCGGTGGCTCCCGCCCGGCCGTGGACCTGGGGTGGGTGCCCCACTCTCACCTGGTAGGTCAGACCGGGAAAATCGTTGCCCCCAATCTCTACATTGCGGTGGGAATTTCGGGGGCAGCGCAACACATCGCCGGGGCCGGTTCATCTAAAACCATTGTCGCGATTAACAAAGACTCCGACGCGCCCATTTTCAAACTTGCCCATATTGGTGTGGTAGAGGAGTGGGAAAAAGTCATCCCGGCCCTGATTGAAGCCTGTAGGGAATGGCGATCATAACCCGTCATTGCGGGTCGCTGGAGGCGGCGAAGCACTCCTGGCGCTACTCGCTGGAGAGGCTTCGGGCAATCCACACTCCCATCTGAATGTACGAAAGTCAACAGAAGCGGAGAAAGGAGGCAAAAGAATGATCCGACTGGAGACCAGAGTCGTGGTGATTGGTGGTGGAGCGACAGGGACGGCGGTCTTGCGGGACCTGGCAATGCGAGGAGTTGAGGCCGTCCTGGTAGAGCGGGGTAATCTGGCCGAGGGAACGTCGGGGAATTTCCATGGCCTTCTCCATAGCGGTGGCCGCTACGCTGTCAAAGACCCTCCCGCCGCCGAGGAATGCATCCATGAGAACGCCATCCTCCGCCGAATCGCTCCGCAGGCGATTGAGGATACGGGGGGATTTTTTGTTGTATTGACCGACGAAGACGAGGCGTTCCTGCCCCGTTTCCTGGAAGGATGTCGCCAGGTCGGCATTCCGACGGAGGTGCTTTCTGGCAGCCAGGCCCTTCAGGAAGAACCCGCCCTTTCTCCTCAAGTGCGCTATGCTGTGACTGTCCCCGATGCCAGTATAGATGGCTGGACTCTTTGTATCGGCAGCGTCAAGGCGGCCAAAGAATACGGGGCTAAAGTCTTCCTCTACACACCGGTTACAAAAATCCTGCGCCAGGGTGACCGGGTAGTGGGCATTGAGGCGGTGGACCGCTCTTCTGGCAATGAATACGAAATCCGGGCCGAATATGTGATCAATGCCACCGGCCCATGGACAACCAAAACCGCGCGGTTGGCCGGATTGGAAGTGCCAATGGCTCTGGACTATGGGACAATGGTCGTCCTGAACGGCCGACCGGTCCGGCGCGCGATTAACCGTTGTCGCCCTCCGACGGACGGGGATATTGTTGTGCCGGTGGGCACGGCAATCGTCCTGGGCACGACCTCGGTGCCGATTCAGGACCCGGATGACTTCTGCATCCAGGAGTGGGAGATTGACCTCTTGCTGGAAGAAGCCATCAAAATGGTACCCGTTGTGGAGGAGATGGGGGTCCAGCGATATTATGCGGCCGTCCGTCCTCTTTACAAGCCACCGACGGAAGGGGCAGAAGGGCAAAGAGAAGTCAGCCGGGCTTTTTACGTCCTGGATCACGAAGAACTGGATGGACTCGGGGGGCTGATCACCATCACTGGCGGCAAGGTCACTACCTGCCGACTGATGGCAGAGAAAACCGTGGACCTGGTGTGTGCCAAGATGGGGATTCAGGCTCCCTGCCGCACCCATCTGGAGCCGCTCCCGCCCGCTTAGCAGGCCCGAGAGATGACAAAAAAGAAGTCTCCAAAAGCGGAAAAGAGTACACAACCCCCGCGCCGCCCTCTATGGTGGTGGATTTTTGCTTTTCTGTTCCCGCTGGTGGTAAGCGAGGTGATGTTCTACATGGCTGGCCGGGGGCTCAGTATGGTGATTTTTCCCATTATCTGGGTTGGTTTCTGGGCCGCTGTGGCTTACCGGGCCGGTTGGTTCTCCAGGGAAAAGTAAAACAGGCAGTAGCCATTCGGATCGTCATTGGGGGAGGTTTTTGTGGCCCGCGAAGCCAGCCACAAAAACCTCCCTTTCTCCCTCTGTAAGAAGCAGGACAATCGCTCCAACAGAACACCCGACCAGGAAAGGGACTACCTGGCGCGCGAAAGTTGCCGAAATCCAGTTGGCAAAGCAGGTCCTTCGGATGAGGGAAACCGTTATCCCCAAAGCACTATGCAAGGATTTTGCCCACTTTCTGCAAATCCATGGCCTGGAGGAATGGGAGGGCCAGTTCAGCCGGTATGACGAGGAGACCTACCAGGCCGTTCTGGAAAGAGTGGGACCGGAAGACATCGTGATAGAAATCGGGGCGGGAGACCTCTATCTGGCCCTTCGGATCGCTCAAAAAGCACACCGTGTATATGCCATAGAGGTCAATCCAATGATAGTTGCTGTAACGCTCGCGGCCATCGGTTTTTCCCTGCCGCGAAACCTCCATGTCGTATGTGCAAATGCATTGGATTTCCCTCTCCCACCCGACGTGACAATAGCCGTATTGCTGATGCGGCATTGTCAGCATTTCGGTGAATACTTTGACCGCTTGCAGATGGGGGGATGCCGATGGTTGCTCACGAACGCTCGCTGGAGATGTGGAGTTGAAGCCATTGACCTGCAAGCACCAAGAATCCCCTTTGAGCAAGTGGATGAGGGCTGGTACGCCTGTCGGTGTGGGGCCATTGGCTATGTCGGGACAGGTACAGGAGTGAATACCTCACCCTGGGAGGTTGCCAACTGTCCCCATTGCAATCCTTGAAGCCCCTGGTTCTGCAACCATTCGTCACTACCTGCCCACCCGCGTCATTAGCGAGCCGCCGAAGGCGGCGAAGCAATCTCTAAATTCCCTCCACTGAATAAGAGCATTCGTGAAGTTCCCTCCAAAGAATAAGAGTATTCACTCTAAGGCAAAATCCGCACTTTGCTTGCCGTATGGGGGCTGCACCCTCACCCCTCCCCCCGCTCCCGTTCGCCTTCGGCGGCGGGAGCGGGGGGAGGGGTGAGGGTGCAGCC
>JAGHZG010000012.1 GCA_017743275.1 Chloroflexota bacterium
ATGCAGCGGATGAGCGTCGTCTTGCCGCATCCGCTGGCTCCGGCAACCAGCACCAACTCCCCGGGCGCCAGCGTCAGCGAGACGTCCTGCAGGGCCGGTTCGGGCCGGGTATGGTACCGGAACGTCAGCCCCTCTATCCGCAGCGGCAGGTCAGCGGACAAACTCACCCTCCGTCATCCGTCCAGAAACGCCACCCGTTCGGTGACGTTAAGGCCCCGGCGGCGCATCTCCTCCACGAAGGGCCGCGCCGGGACGAAGGTCTCCACGCCGCCGGCCCCGCGCGGAGTCCGCCCGTGGGCCATCATCTCGGCGACAATGGCCGCGCTCCAGCCTGTGGCCCGCTCCATCGCGGTGAAGCCCGTCTCATCATCAAAGTGGTCTATCAGTTCCACCACCGCCTCGGCGTCCCGCCCGTCCTTCTTCCCCACCGCCCGGACACGGACGATGACCGTGTCCTTATCCCCGGGGAAGGTGACTTTGGGCTCAAAGAGGACGTGGAAAACCTCCCGGGGCACAACCTCCACGTCCCCCACCCGGATGGGACGGGTATCCCAGAGGCCCAGGTCGTAGAAGGCGCGCAGTTGGGCAAAGTGGCCCGGATGGCGCAGGGTCTTGTTCTGCAGCGTGCGCAGGCGGCCCCGAAAGGTCCAGGGCATGGTGCTCGTGCCGCCTCCGGCGACGAACGCCTCCAGCGTGCCAATGGGCGGGGGAAATTCCACCGTCTCCAACTCCGTCATCGGCTCCACTTCCACGATTTCCCAGTTCCGCAGGAAGATGGCCGGTTCGGCGTACTCGTTGGTCAGCCCGGCGATGTGGAAGGTGAGGAGATAGTTGAAGGGCGGACGGGGGTTCTGGGGAATGCCGCCGTCCCACATATAGACATCCACTGCCCCGTCCAGCAACTCCATCGCGTAGACGATGAGGGTGGTCCCCAGGCCGGGGACCTGGCCGCAATCGGGGATGATGCTGACGCCTGCGGCCAGTGCCTCTTCGTGGAACGCGTGTTGCTGGCGGACGATGGCGGTGTTGCCACCCAGGTCGCAGAGGCTGCAGCGGGCCCGGATGGCCGCCTGGGTGATGCCCAGGTTGTAGATGTAGGGGACCGCGCTGAGGGCGGCGTCCACACCCCGGAGCAACTCCTCCACGGCGTCCAGGTCGGTCACGTCCACCCGGGCGGGTTCGGCGATGGCGGCGCCGACCATACGGTTCACCCGGTCGGCGGCCCGGCGCGCCGCCTCCATGTCCCGGTCGGCCATAATGATGCGGCGGGCGTTGCCCCAGCGGGCCATATCGTAGGCGGCCGCTGTCCCCTGGCGGCCGGCTCCCAGGACAGCGTAGAGGGTCATCGGGACTCCTTTGGTGAAGATTGGTGCCGACTGAAGTTCGGGCAGTACACGGATTCACACGGATGCTACGGATAGACACGGATTTTTATCCCTTCGGGCAGAGCCCTCTGGGCGAAGCCGTACGAATCCGTAAAACCCGTGTGTATCCGTGTCCTGATTTCAAACGGTCAGGTCAGCCCGGACGTTTACGTCCGGGTGGGCTTCCCTCCGGCGGCCCGGGCCTCCTCCTGCTCCTCCTCCCCCTCCTCCACCGACCAGACTTCGGTGGCCCGGTCAATGAAAAGCACCCCTTCGGTATGGTCTATCTCGTGCTGAAGGACGCGCGCCAGATAGCCCCGGGCCTTCCGCCGCACGGGCTTCCCCTTCGGGTCCATTCCCTTCACGACGACCTCCACGTGGCGGGGGACGGTCCCTGCCCAGCCGGGCACCGACAGGCATCCCTCCACCCCGTCCTCTACCTCGCGGGATACTTTGACCAGTTCGGGGTTGATCAGCGCCAGCGAGGTCCCGGCGTCCGGGTCGTCCATATCCTCCGGAATCTCGGCCACGATAACTCGCAGGGGGACGCCAATCTGCACGGCGGCCAGTCCCACGCCCCGCGCCGCCCGCATCGTCTCCCACATATCCTGAATTAACGCCTGAATTTCCGCCGTCGGCCGGGGAACCCGACGGGATTTCTCCCGGAGAATGGGGTTATCCGCAAACAGAATGGTCCGTTGTGCCACTATGAACGTTCTCCTGTTGAAGATTCCGGCGGCGGCGACCGGCGCAGTTCGTCGTACGCCGAGAGCCAGTCCAGCATCTCCAGCCGGCGCTGACGGGCCTCCTCTTCCTGCCGCCGTCGCCGGGCCGCCTCAATGTGGGCGAAAATCTCCCGCTGCACGTCCTGGGGACGGCTGACCTTCTGGAAGTGAAAGGTGCCCGCCGGAGCGGCCGTCTCCACGAAAACATCGCCATAGCGGAGAACTTTGCCCAGGATGCCTTGCTCAAAACGGACGTTGGTCACCTGCTCCAGGCTCGCCTCCCGCCGCTGCTCCCGCAGGAACAGGGGCAACCGGTCCACCTGAACAATCCGGGTCGCCGTCACCTGGAAGAAGTCGTTCTGCCAGTCCTCAAACTGCCAGAGGAACCAGGGAATGGCGAAGAACATCACCAGTGCGTAGACCAGCGCCACCGTCGGCGGGATCTGGTGGGCAAGACGGACAATCAGCACAGCCGCCAGGGTGGTGCCGAAAATCACTGCCAGAGGAATCCAGATGGCTCCCACCAGGGTGATCCAGTGCCGCCGCCAGGTGACCGTCGTGCCTTCCCGCTCCCAGGACGGGGGGAAGAAATACCGCGCCCACCCGAAACAGCCGGGCCGTTCTGCTGGCGGTGGCGCAGGCGGTTTTTCCGCCTCCCCCTCCTCTTCAAAGATAAAATGATGCCGAACCGCCTTGCGGATGGTCTCCCGCTCCTGAATGCGCGCCAGGGAACGAATCCGCGCCTGCTGCTCCAGAATGGCCTGCTGAATCGCCCAAGGTTCGGGAATGCTGCGAAAGACGACCTGTCCCGCCGCCCCGGCCGTCTCCACCACCAGGTCGCCGAACTTCAGGACACGCCCGATGGGGCCAACCTGGGAGACCTGGACGTTCTGGATGGCCTGCAGGGGGGCGGCGGAGAAATTTTCGCGGATCAGGAACGCGCCGACCCGCTCCCGGTGGACCACCCGCCGGTTGGTCAGCACGTAAATGTCGTTGCGCCAGTCTATGTAGGCATACAGAACGGCGAAGGCAGGCACGATTGCCCCGATGAGGGGCAGAATGCCCGCGATGCGAAAGGGGATGGCCCCCGGCTGAATGGACAGCAGCAAACATCCCAGAAACAACAGAAGGACCAGAACGCTGAGGGAGACGATCAACCGGTCTATCAGGGCGTAGGGATGTTTGCGCAGGACTTTGACCGGGATTTCACCGGGCTCCAGCCAGGGGAAGCGAGGGTAGCGCCGCCGCTCCGCCACGTCCGGGCGCATCTTCAGGGCCCGCTCTATGGACGGGTCGGCGGCCAGCAACCGGTCAAAATCCCCCTTGTCAATGCACAGGAAGACCGTCTCCGCTACGGTCTCCACTGTGGCATCCCGCACCTCGCCCAGGAGCAGAGAGGTCTCGCCGAAGGCCTCTCCCTCTCCCAACCGTCTCACCTCGGCGACCCGTCCCTCGGGGTCCACGCGGGTCACCCGCACCGCGCCGCTGAGGATGATGTAGTAGCGCGTGCCCGGCTCCCCCTGGGCACAGACGGTCTGGCCCGGCGGATAGGGAATCTCCTTCACCAGCGGGGCCAGCCGCCGTAGTTGCGGCCGGCTCAGGCCAGAGAAGAGATGCACCCGTTGCAGAGTCTGGATCAGTTCTTCAGTGGACGGCATGGTTCAGGGCGCAAGGCGCAGGGCGCAGGGTCGCAGGTCGCAGGGTCGCAGGTCGCATGTCGCACGGCGCAAGGCGCAGGGTCGCATGGCGCAGGGCGCAGGGCCTAAATGGGCGAGCCTTCAGGCCCCAGTTCAAAGAGCAACGGGCTGAGGGCCTCCTCCCGCCCGGCGCGGTGGCCGAAAAGCGTCTCCACCTCCCGCACCAGGGCCCGGTTCAGCAACATCAGCGGGAGCCCCATCGGGCAGACCCGCTCACACTCGCCACACTCCACGCACCGCCCCGCCAGATGCAGGGCCCGGCCCAGGTGGAACACGTATTTCTGCGGGACTTCAATCCCCGCGTCCACCCACAGGCCGTCGTCCCGCTCAAACATGCAGGTGGGGCAGTAGCAGCCGGGGCAGACCTGCCGACAGGCGTAGCAGCGGATGCAGCGGTCAAACTGGGCGAGCCAGAAGGCCATCCGCTCCGCCGGAGGCATCGCTGTCATCCGCTCCAGGTCCGACCAGTCATCCGGCACGGGCGAAACCGGGGGCGGGTCACCGATGAGGACATCGTAGAGGACCGGCACCCGGTCGGTGCAGTGGGTACACTTGAAGGCCATCTGGCCCGTCCCGTCCGTCACGCCCTCACAGGCCACCCCGATGACGAAGAGGCGGGCCCGCTCTATCTGCCGTTCGGCCAGCAGGACGTTCAGCGTGCGGCTGTCGCAGGGTTTGACCACAATGCCCACCCGGGGCGGTTCCTCGCCCCGCCGCCGGGGCTTTTTCTTGTTGTGGAGATAGGTGGTCAGGTTGTGCACGCACTCTGGCCCCCAGATCAGGCGGTCCGCTTCGGCGGGCTCGTAGATGACCGCCGGGCGGGCCCCCCGTCGCCGCCCCGGCTCGTAGCCGATCACACAGTCCACCCGTTTCTCCTCCAGCAGTTGACGGGCCTGCTGGCGCAGTTGGTGGGTCAGAGATTCGTTGATTGCCATATTTCCTCCCGACAGACGGTGACCAGAAGTCTCGCCTCACCCCACCCCCGGCGGCTTCGCCGCCGGGGGTCGGGGGGAGGAGTGAGGTATCACACCACGCCCAGTTCCCGCAGGGCATCCAGCACCCGGGGCGTCTTCCACAGCCACTCCACGTTCAGCCAGAAGCCCGGGATGACCGAACTGCGGTATATCCCCTCCGCGCCGGCCATCTCCAGCCGGTACCGCCCCGGCCGTCCCAGGACGTAGAACTCCGCCTGCTCCCCCTCCGGGTCTATCAGCCAGTACTCCGGAATCCCTGCCTGCGCGTACTCGTAGAACTTCTCCCCCCGGTCCCGGCCCATGCTCTCCGGGGAGAGAACCTCCACCACCAGGTCGGCGGGGCCGTCCAGATGCGTCTCCCGCAGGCGGTCCAGGTGCTCCGTCGCCACGAACATCAGGTCGGGCTCCCGCCCGGACCCGGCCAGTTTCATCTGGAAGGGCGCCAGGATGACCAACCCCAGTTCCCTGGACTCCACGTACGCGCCCATAATCTGTGCGAGGAAAGCGACAACTCGCTGATGAGCAAGAGAAGCAGGGCTGTACATCACCACCTCCCCATCCACCCACTCCGCCAGGGTGTCCTCATCGGCCCACGCCAGAAACTCCTCGTAGGTCATCCGGCGGGGGCGGGGAAAGCGGAGCAGGGATTCCAGAATCTCCCGCCGCAGGTCCACATCCAGCGTCTCCGGCTCCCGCAACAACTCCAGAATCTCCTCTCGCCGCCCGGCCATCCTCCACCTCCAGCCCAATTATAAATGACCAATGACGAAATGACCAATGACCAATGACGAAATGACCAATGACCAAATGACCAATGACCAATTTACCAGTTTACCAACTACCGCCTGCCAATTTCCTCTATCCCCCAGAGTTCGCTCTCCTCAAAGGGGTCCAGGGTGAAGTTTTCCACCTCCGGTCGGGCGACGGCCAGGCGGACCCGCCAGAAGAGGGGCAGAGCGGGGAGTTGTTCGGTGAAGATGCGCTGCGCCTCGGCGTGGTAGTTCCGGTATTCAAAGGTGCCCGGGAGCGCCATCCGTGCGGCCCGGCAGACTGCGTCGTATTCCGCGTTGGAGAAGCCCGACGCATTGGGCCGCCCCCAGTCCCCCTGATCCGGCGTCTCCTCCGTCAGGTAGAGGTAGCAGGGGGGCTCCACCTCGTTGCGCCAGGTGAAGAGGGCCAGGTCAAATTGACGGCCGAAAACCGGCCCCAACGGGCCGTCGGCGAAGAAATCCCGCACCGGGCGGGAGTCCACCGTCACCTGAACGCCGCAATCGGCCAGGTTGGCTCGGAGGATGCGGGCGATGACCTCCTGCTGGGCGTCCCCCTGCACGGTCAGCAGGGTGACGGAAAAGGGCGTGCCCGCGCGGATGCCGGTCACGTTGTGCGCCTCCAGGACGCCGTTGCCGTCCCCGTCGGCCCAGCCGGCTTCCGCCAGCAGCGCCCGCCCCATCTGCGGGTCGTACGTCCAGCGGGTCAGCCGGTCGCCCGCATACAGGGGGTGGTTGGGGGGGATGTACACGTCCGCCACCTGCCCCAGGCCCAGGGTGACTTCATCCACCATTGCCTGTCGGTCTATGCAATGGGCGAAGGCCTGCCGGACCCGCACGTCCTCAAAGAAATCCGGGCGTTTGTAGGTGGCGACAGGGTTGATGCCGAACTCCAGATGCTCCCACTGGTCGGATAGGGAGGTGACCAGCCGCAGAAGCCCCCGCCCCTCCGCCTCTTTCAGGAACGGCAGGAGCGATTCGGCTCCGTCTCCCGGCAGCGCCAGGTCGCACTCGCCCGCCATCAGCATCGCCACCACCCCATCGGCATTGGGGGCAAACCGGAAAACCAGACGGTCCACCCGGGGGAGCCCCTCCCCGGCGCGGAAGTAGAGAGGGTTGCGTTCCAGGGCGATGTGGTCGCCCTGTACCCATTCGGTGATGCGGAACGGCCCCCAGCCGATCGGTTGCCGGGTACTCTCCACCCGGGTCAGCAGGTCGGCGGGCGTCGCCCGCAGTTGCTTCTCCCAGAGGTGCCGGGGCAACGGGCTGAAGAAATTGGTCGCGTACAGGTCGTCCACAAACCCGGGCAGTCCGGTCCAGACGACGGTGCGCTTCCCGGCCGCGGCGTACGAGAAAGTGCGGTCGCAGATGTATTTGGAGGACGGCGTATCCGGATGGCAGGCCAGTTCGTAACTGTAGACGGAGTCGTCGGCCGTCACGGGCTCCCCGTCCGACCAGGTGACCCCGTCCTTCAGCGTCCAGGAGACCACCATCCGCTCCATCTCAATGGGGGTGTTGCCGTCAAAAGTGACCACGCATTCGGGATTGGCGGCATCTCTACAGGCATGGTCGGGGAAGACCTGCGTTCCCTGCTGGAGAGTGACCACCTCGCCGGTGACGTCCACCACCCGGTCCCCGGCCTGGACGGTGACGGTCTGGAAATACGCGTCCCCCTCCTCCAGCGTGGGCAGTTTCTCCAGGATGACCGGCTGGAAGTCAAAGGAACGGTGGTCTATGGGGCCGTCGTAGATAGCCTGCAGGACGTTCCGGGCGGCGTAGGAGCCGCCGTAGAGGTAGAGGCTCTCCGGCTCCCCAACCTGGCAGACGGTGAGGGTCTTGGGACCAGGAGTTTCCGTCGGCTCCGGGGTGGCGGTGACCACCACCGTCGGGCCCGGGACCTCCACGGTCTGGACGACGGGGGTGGGCGGCACACAGGTGGCCAGCAACACCGCCCCGACCAGGGTCAGGACAGACGCCACAGTGAGTTGACGGACCAGTTCGTTTTTCAGCACGGCTTCTCCTTCTCAGAAATAGATAAAACCACGAAGGACACGAAGGACACAAAGGTTTTTTCCCGGTCTTTTGCCCGCCTCACTCTCCCAACTCCTCCATTAATCGGGCGATTTCGGCCCGAATCTGCGCCCGCCGGTCCATCGCCTGGCGGGCCGGGGCGGCCAGTTGCTCCTCCCACGCCGTGACCAGTTCCAGGGCCCGCTCCGCCAGCGTCTGCGCCGGGTCCAGGACGGTCTTCAGAATCGGGTTCACAATCCAGCCGTTCAGTCCGGCGTCGGCCCGGGCGCTGAACCAGTCGTCCATCGGCTCCAGGACCCGGGTGTAGATGCCCTGGATGAAGGTCGGGAGCATGGAGACCACCTCGCCGACCCGCTCCAGGCCGCTGCGGACCTGGCGGGCAAAGGTGCCGGGCAGACGGTCCAGGACCCGCGCCAGGAATCCCCCCACCGTCTCGGCGACCGGGCTGGAGAGCCCCAGCGCCTGGTTGATCTCGTTTTCCAGCGCGGTCAGCCGCTGGGAGAGGGTGAGCAGGGTGTCCCGCAGCCAGCGCAGGCCGGATTGGAGAGAGGGGAAACGGGACTGGAAGTCCAGAAGGGCCGTCCGCGCGCTCTGGACCGCCTCCAACAGGCGGGTCGCCAGGTCGCGGAGCACGTCCAGGACGGGCGCGATGGCCCCCATCCCCCGCTTCACCGCATCGTCCAGCCCCAGGTCGTCCATCTGCTGGTAGAGGGCCAGGATGCGGCGCAGGGTGTTAGCCTCTTTCTCCAGCGCGGCCGTGTGGGCGGCGCTCAGTTGCCAGAGGACCAGCCCCCCGGTCAGGGCGACGACGACGCCGCCGGCTGCGGCGGCACCCAGGAACTGCCGCCGGTTCATCCCGGCGGGCCTCTCCGCGCCTGTCACCCCGACCAGCGCGTCAGCGGTCATGCGGTCCAGCACTTCCAGCGTGCCGTCGTCCAGCCGCCCGAGCCGCTCTATGATGCGGGCGATGCGCGCCGAACGACGCAGTTGCTCCATCTGGGGCTCACGGTGCATGTGTCCTCCTGTTGAGCCATCAGGGGCGTTTGTCAGCCGGGCCAGCGACAGGCAACCTGCGCACCCGGATAGACCGCTCACTTACGGTAACCAGTGCGCCAGCTTCCAATTCCGCACTGAAACGAGCAAGCACATCGGCAAGATAGCGGTTCACCTGAGCTGGCCGCATATCCTGTAGCCGAAACGTGACCACGCTGGGAGTAGCTGCTCCACCCGCAGCCACAATCCGACTAAAATCCAGATCATGGGTTAGAATCACCCGCCCTTCAGCAACAGCTTTACAAACAATTTCCTCGTCACTCAATCGCTGGAGTCCTTCCTCGCGCAGGTGAACGGCATCATACCCCTGCTTCCGAAGGAAGAGCACTGTACTGCGGGCCAGCCCCATGTCGGCAAGGAATTTCATGCAGGCACCCCTACGGGTATATAGACGGCATCCTCCGCAGTCCAGGCCGCATAGCGCAGGGCCTGACGGATGTCCTCTGGCTCCAGGTCGGGATACTCGCGGATGATCTCTTCCACGGTCATCCCATTGGCAACCAGGTTGACAATGAGGGAAACGGAGATGCGCATCCCACGGATGCACGCTTTACCGCCAAGAATGTCTGGATCATGGGTAATCCGATCAAAACCGAACATCATCCACCTCCTGGCAATTTATACCCCATCCGCCGCACCCGCTGCAGGTCCCGCCGCCAGTTCTTACTCACTTTGACCCACAGGTCCAGGTAGACCTTTCCCCCCACCATCCGCTCTATCTCCTCCCGCGCGGCGGTCCCGATGCGGCGGAGCATCTGCCCCCCGGCACCGATCAGGATGCCCTTCTGGGACTCCTTCTCCACGTAGATGGTCGCGGCGATGTAGACCCCGCCCGTCTCCCGCTCCTTGTACTCCTCCACGACGACGGCCACTGAATGGGGCACCTCCTCCCGGGTGAAGCGCAGGACCTGCTCCCGGATGAGTTCGGCGGCAATCTCCCGCTCCGTCTGGTCGGTGATCAGGTCACCCGGATAGTAGCGGGGCCCCTCCGGCAGGTGGGCGATGACCATGTCCAGCAGTTTGTCCAGATTGACCGCCTCGGTGGCGATGGTCATCATCCATCCGGCGTGGTCCGGCACCAGCGCCCAGTACGCCTCGGTGTGGAGTTTGACCCGTTCCGGCGGCAAGAGGTCCATCTTGTTGAGAACCAGGATGACCGGGTGGGACGTCCGCTGGCGGATCATGCGGGCAATCATCTGGTCCTCCTCGGTGGGCATCACCGAGACGTCCACCACAAAGAGGACCACGTCGGCATCGGGGATGGCCGATGCAGCAGCGGCGACCATCATCTCGCCCAGTTTGTGCAGCGGCTTGTGCAGCCCGGGCGTGTCCACAAAGATGATCTGGGCGTCCGGGCGGGTGAGGATGCCCCGGATGCAGGTGCGGGTCGTCTGGGGCCGGGGGGAGACAATGGCGACCTTGTGCCCCAGCAACTGGTTCATCAGGGTGGACTTGCCCACATTGGGCCGTCCGATAACGGCGACAAAACCGGAGCGGTGGCCCGGCGGGACGGTTTCCAGGTCTTCCCAGATTTCGCTGTTCATCACCTTAATTATCCACAAATCGGGGAGACCGTCAAGGCCAGAAATAGAACACGGATGAACACGGGTTCTGACGGATTGGCACAGAGAAAATCCGTGAAAACCTGTACCATCCGTGCCTGTCCGTGTCCTGTCCCATTACCGTCCATTCATCACCGAGGGCAGGTAGAGGGTGAACGGGGCGGCCAGCACCCCGATGTAGGCCAGGGTGTACGCGCCCCCGACATAATCCCGGTAGGTCTCAAAGACGACCGACGGGCCGTCCACGCGCACCAGGATGAACGTGCTCGGCGCCCCGGTATCCCCGATTCCCCGGGCATGACCGGCATCCAGTTGCCACACGCCGTCTACCTGGACGGCACTGTAGTTGTGCGTGTGGCCGCAGATGTAGGCCCGGACGCCCCGCTCCTGCAACAGATTCCAGAAACGGTCCCGGCGGGCCGGGTGGGCGTTCAGACTGTCTTCCATGTGGCGCACCCGCCCCGTATCGGCGTCGGGCCGGGGGTAGGCCGGTTCGTGGCCGAAGACGAAGATGTGAGGTTTGTCCGTGGCCGCCAGGTCGGCGGCCAGCCACTGGTAGAGGTGGTCGGGGACGTCCCCGTCCGTCACCGCGTCACCGGCCGCGTCGCAGTAGAGGTTGAGGACGACGAAGTGGGCATTCCCGTAGTCAAAAGCATAGGTCGTCGTCGGGCAATCGGGAGGGCCGGGGCGGACCGGTCCCCCGTCCGGCGCGGTCAGGGCCGTCCCGTAACTGCGCAGCCAGTCCATGTCCTCCGGCGTCTCCACTTCGTGGTTGCCGACGGCGGGGTACCAGGGGAAATCGGTGCCCAGCGTGCGGGTGACCGTCCAGAGGACGCCGCCGGGCGGGTCCACATCGCCGGGGCTGACCATGAAGGTGGCCCCGCGCGCCGCAATGGCCTCGCACGCGCCCCGGAAATACCGGGGGGTGTCGTAGGTGCCCGGGCCGGAGTAGAGGCGCATGTCGGCGGTGACGGCGAAGGTGAAGGCCCGGTCCCGGGAAGGCGGCGGGGTATCTGGACCTGCGGGCGCCGGTGGCAGAGAGGTTGGCGAGGGAGAAAGAGGGAGCGAACGCCGCGCCTCCGGCACCGGCAGGGGCGAAACCGGAGAGGCGCTGGCCGGGAGCGTGCCGCTGATGGGGAGGGCCAACGGCGGCGTCGGCGCGCAGCCCGCCAGCAGGCACAGAATGACCACCACGGGCAGAATCGTCCGCATCTCCCGCCGACGATGGGGGTGCGGGCGGCGGCCTTCGGCCGCCGCCCGCACCCCAGCCCTCTAATCACCGCTGCTCCGCTTGGGCAGTTTGGGGATCAGCCACGAGAGGAACGCGTCCGTGGAGCGGGTCTGGAGAAGGACGCGGCCCGGACCGGTCAGGTCCACCACCAGCCCCTCCCCGCTGAAGATGGTGGATTTCAGCCCACCCACCCGGCGGACCTTGAAGCCGATGCCCTCACTGAAGGCCACCAGGTGACCGGTATCCACCGTGTAGGTCTGTCCGGCCTCCAGGTTGACCTCGTGGATGGCGCCGAAAGAGGAGAGGAGCAACTTGCCCGTACCGGAAGCCCGGAGCATGATCAGCCCCTCGGACGCGAAGAAGGTCTTCGCCCCGCCCCATTTGGTGTCCAGATTGATGCCCGTCTCCGACGCCACGTAGGAGCCGGACTGAACCAGCAAACTCTCGTTGCGAAGTTCCAGGACGAAGAGGTCGCCGGGGAGGGCCGGCGCCACGGTCACCTCACCCCCGCCTGCCGGGGCGCGAAAGGTGTTCTGGAAGAAACTCTCGCCCGCCAGGACGGACCGGGCCAGGGACTTGAGGATGCCGCCCGCCGCCTTCGTCTCCACGGTCACACCCTGGGACATGCTGACCATGGCGCCGCTCTCCACCCGAATCTCCTCGTTCGGGCCCAGGCGGATCACCCCCAG
>JAGHZG010000013.1 GCA_017743275.1 Chloroflexota bacterium
ATTGCCTCCAACATTATACCCCAATTTTACCAACAGGTGAACAATCACGAATCCCGAATCCCCTTGACAACTTCTCGTTTTGCGTTACAATAAGAAGCAAGCTTGTTGAGGGGGGATATCCTCACGATCTTCCCATTCCGCCCCCGCAAGAAATCCACGCCAGAGAGGAGGTGAGAGCAAGGAGAAGAGAATCGTCTGCTCAACCGTCTCTAATATCCACCCTTTATTCCTAATATTCCACGAAGTATGTAAAGGAGGAGAGAGATGGCTAAGCGTTCCTTCGCAATTCTCGCTGTAGTGGTGGTGCTGGCCACCATGGTGGCGGCCTGCCGGCCCGCTCCCCAGGCCCTCAAAATCGCCATCCTGGCCCCCCTGAGCGGGGATGTCGCCACCTTCGGTATCTCCACCCGCGATGGTGCTCTGCTGGCCATTGATGAGTGGAACGCCAAAGGCGGTGTCCTGGGGCGGAAGATTGAGACCGTGGTGGAGGACAGCCAGTGCGAGGCGGAGCCGGCGGCCAGCGCGGCCAACAAGGTCATCAACCAGGACCGGGTGAAGTTCATCATCGGCGAGGTCTGCTCCAAGGCCTCCATCCCCGTTTCCGAGATCGCCACGGCCAACAAGGTCGTCCAGATCAGCCCCACTTCCACCAACCCCAAGGTGACAGTTGACGAGGCGGGCAAGGCCAAGCCCACGGTCTTCCGCGCCTGCTTCATTGATCCCTTCCAGGGCACCGTGGCGGCTAAGTTCGCCCTGGATAAACTGGGGGCCAAGACGGCGGCGGTCTTCCTGGACCAGGGTAACGACTACGTGCGGGGCCTGGCCGAGTTCTTCCGGGACGCCTTTGAGGCTGGCGGCGGCAAGGTAGTGGTCTGGGAGACCTACACGGCGGGCGATAAGGACTTCTCCGCCATCCTGACCAAAGTCAAGGATGCCAACCCCGATATCCTCTTCCTGCCCGACTACTACTCCACCGTCAACCTGATCGCCGCGCAGGCCAACCAAATGGGCATCAAGGCCGTCAAACTGGGCGGCGACGGCTGGGACTCCCCCGAACTGGATCGGGTCGCAACGGCGGGTGGCTTCTTCACCAACCACTACACTTCCGAGGATACCCGGCCAGTGGTCCAGGAGTTCGTGAAGAAGTACCAGGCCAAGTACGGCTCCGTGCCGGATGCTCTGGCGGCCCTGGCCTACGACGCGGCTAACATTCTCCTGATGGCCATCCAGCAGGCCGGGACGGATGACCCGCTGAAGGTCGCTCAGGCGATGGAGAAGGGGAGGTTCTCGGTGGTCTCCGGGGACATTGTCTTTGATGAGCAACACAACCCCAAGAAGTGCGCTGTCATCCTGGAGGTCAGCCCAGAGAAAGTCTCCTACAAAGACACGGTCTGCCCGTAACAGGTCGGACTGCAGATGCTGGCCGGGGGGCCCAACGGCTCCCCGGCCGTTCTATAGAAAGCCTCTCTTTTTGCGGCAGCAGCAAAGTGCTGCCGCAAAACACCATTTTTAGGGGGTGCAATGAGTGTGGCTATAGAAACCCGGCGGATGGAACAGCGGATAATCCGGCGGCGCAACGGGATGGTTCTGAACCGCCTCAGCCAGGCCGCGTTTGCCCTGGCTGGTATCCTCGTCTTCTATGCCGTGGCTCGCGCCGCCGCTGCCAACCTGGGGGTCTTTTTCCAGCAGGTTCTGAACGGCTTTCAGTTGGGCTTTATTTACGCCCTGGTTGCTCTGGGCTATACGATGGTCTACGGCATCGTGCGGCTCATCAACTTCGCCCACGGCGATGTCTTTATGGTGGGCGCCTTCACCAGTTTCTTCACTATCTCCCTCCTGAACCTGCACCAATGGCCGTCAAGGGTCTGGCCCGGGATGAACCCAACCCTGGTGATGGCTATCGGGACTATCTCGGTGATTCTGTTCTCTATGATGATCTGCGCTCTGCTGGCTGTGACGATAGAACGGTTCGCCTATCGCCCCCTGCGGGCACTGCCCCGCATCACCGCTCTCATCACCGCTATCGGCGTCTCGTTCTTCCTGGAATACTTCGGAGGCCTCCCTTTCGCTTTCACCAACAACTACCGGACCTATCCCCGCCCCTTTGAAGTATTCGTTCTAAATGCGGAGATGGTGCCTCCGGTATGGCTGGCTGTTCTGTGGGGGGTCTGTGTGGCGGCGGCGATCGTCTACAGCGTGCTGAAATTCCTGGGGCAGCGGGGGAATATCCGGGCCCAGGCATGGCAACGAAACCCGCTCCTGCAATTCGGTATGCTTTTTGGTGGGTTCCTGGGCGTGGTGCTTACGATCGTCTGGCTGGCGCCCCGGTTTATCGGCACTGCTTTTGAGCTGACTGCATCTAACGCGATGCTCATCATTATGGGCATCTCTATCATCTTGCTGGTGGTTCTTCAGTACATTGTCCGGTACACCCGTATCGGCAAAGCAATGCGGGCCTCCGCCTACGACAAACCCACATCCCGGCTGATGGGGATCAACGTGGATACGGTCATTGCGATGACCTTCGCGCTGGCAGGCAGTCTGGCGGGGGCTGGCGGCGTCCTCTATGCCACGGCCTTCAAGCAGGTCCATCATCTGATGGGCATCATCCCCGGCCTGAAATCCTTTGTCGCTGCCGTCATCGGCGGCATCGGCAGCATCCCCGGCGCTTTCGTCGGTGCCCTGACGATTGGATTGGTGGAGGTTCTCAGCGCTGGCTTCATCTCTACGCCGATGCGGGATGCGGTGGCGTTTTCCCTGCTCATCATCGTTCTGCTGATTCGGCCGCAGGGCATCTTCGGCGAAGCGCCCGGCGAGAAGGTGTGAGGAGGATAAGGATGTTGCAACGGCTGCGCGGTCCAAACCTGTCGTTCATTCTTGGATCTCTGGCCTTTTTTGTAGTGGTCCAGATTCTGATCAGTACGGGACTCCTCAATCCGTATTGGCAGAACATCCTTTTCTGGGGCGCGGCAATGACGATGGTCAGCCTGGGGCTCAACCTCATTTACGGCTTCAACGGCCAGTTTTCCCTGGGCCAGTTCGGCTTCTACGCCATCGGTGCCTACGCCTCCGCCGACATCACCTACCGCTGGGTGCGGAATGATCCCTCTGCACTGGTGGTCGTCATTTTCGGCTCTATCCTGGCACTGATTTTTATGTTGGGAATCAGCGCCTTCCTTCGCCGTTTCTACGGCGTCGCCACGCTGACCAAATTCCTCTTCAATTTGCTGGCTGCCGTTCTGGGCTTCTTCCTGGCTGTACGGTTCATCAATCCGGCCATCGGTCAACCGCTCTATCAGGCCCTGAATGGACTTCCCCAGGGGATCAGTCAGCAGATCGTCTTCTTCCTGGCCCTGGTTGGGGGCGCTACCCTGGCCGGCATCGTCAGTTACCTCTTCGGCATCCCGGTGCTGGAATTGGGATCAGACTACCTGGGCATTGCCACCCTGGGGTTCACCATCATCGTCAAGGTCCTCCTGGACAATACGGATACCCTGCTTCCCTTCCCGGAGATGAAAGGGGCCCGGGGGATGGTCGGCATCCCGAAATGGACAACCTGGCCATGGGTCTTTGTTTGCTTTATGGCGGTTGTGCTGGTGATGCGGAACCTCCTCCATTCCTCCACTGGCCGGGCGATTCTTTCGGTCCGAGAGGATGAACGGGCTGCGGAACTGGTGGGGATAAACACAGCATCCACCAAAATTCTGGCCTTCGTGG
Source organism: Chloroflexota bacterium (assembly GCA_017743275.1). GTDB lineage: Bacteria > Chloroflexota > Anaerolineae > B4-G1 > DUEL01 > SpSt-77. The sequence continues at coordinate 3,718 of JAGHZG010000013.1, forward strand.
TCGGGAGCGTTTTCGCTGGCCTGGCCGGAGGCATCCGGGCCCACGATATGGCTTTCCTCCACCCCACGATGTTTGGGTTCCTCCCCTCTTTTAACCCGCTCATCATCATCGTCTTCGGCGGGTTGGGGAGTATGACCGGCACCATCATTACTGGCTTTTTCTGGATTTTCCTCCTGGAGGGCCTGCTGCGGCTTTACCTTCCGGAAGGTTTTGAGACCTGGCGGTTCGTCGTCTACCCTCTGGTCCTGCTGGGGATGATGCTTCTGCGCCCCCAGGGGCTGATGGGGCGGTATGAGATCGCTTTCCTGCGCCGCCCCCTGCCCTCGTTGCGGGTGGTGAAGGAAACGCCGCCGACCCCGGCAGTGGCCCCCAAGGCTGAGGAGGTGGCAGTATGAGGGGAAGGCCTGAGAACCTGAGTCCGGAAGTGGAAGCGCGGCCCGTCGTCCTGGAGATTGAGGGGCTGACCCACTACTTTGACAGTTTGCGGGCCGTCAGCAACTTCTCGGTCACCATCAAAGAGGGGGAACTGGTGGGACTGATCGGGCCCAACGGTGCCGGGAAGACGACCGTCTTCAACCTGATCACCGGCGTCTACCGACCAACGGCCGGGAGTATCCGCTACGACGGTGCCCAACTGGTCGGCCTCCCCTCCCACGAGATCATCCAGATGGGCATCGCCCGCACGTTCCAGAACATCCGCCTCTTTGCTAATCTGACGGTTCTGGATAATGTGCTGATTGCCTACCATCCCCACTCGGGCTATGGGCTGGCGGACTCTATCTTCCGTTCCCGTCGGTTCCGGGAGCGGGAGAAAGTGATGATTGAACGCAGCCAGGAATTCCTGGAGATTTTCGGCCTGGCTGACCGCCAGAACGACATCGCTGGGAGCCTCCCCTACGGCCTCCAGCGGCGGTTGGAGATCGCCCGCGCGCTGGCCACTCAGCCCCGTCTGCTTCTGCTGGACGAACCGGCGGCAGGGATGAATCCCCAGGAGATTGACCAGTTAATGGAACTGATCCAGTTCATCCGGGAGCGTTTCCAATTGACCATCTTCCTGGTGGAGCACCGGATGCGGTTGGTGATGAACATCTGCGAGTGGATCACGGTGATGGATTTTGGGGAAATCATCGCGCGGGGGAAGCCAGAGGAAGTCCGGGGCGACCCGAAGGTGATTGAAGCGTACCTGGGCCGCCAGGCGATTCGGTGAGGAGGACGCGATGGCGCTTTTAGAGGTGGAAGACCTGCATGTTTCCTACGGGGCCATTCGGGCGCTGCATGGCATTTCGTTCCACGTGGAGAAGGGGGAGATCGTCACCCTGATCGGTGCCAACGGGGCAGGGAAATCCACTACCCTGCGCGCCATTTCCGGCCTCTTGCTGGCCGACCAGGGGAAAATTGTCTACGACGGGGTAGACATCACCAATCTGGCCGCCGACCGGATTGTCCAGAAGGGCATCGTCCAGGTGCCGGAAGGGCGCAAGATTTTCGCTCCACTGACGGTGCGGGAGAACCTGGAGATGGGCGCTTTCACCCGGAAGGACCGGCGGGAAATTGAGGAGAGTATGGAGTTCGTCTTTAACCTCTTCCCTCGCCTGCGGGAACGGGCAGAGCAACTGGGCGGAACTCTCTCCGGCGGGGAGCAGCAGATGCTGGCGGTGGCCCGCGCACTGATGGCCAAACCCCGTCTGCTGCTGATGGACGAACCCTCTATGGGCCTGGCCCCCATCCTGGTGGAGGAGATTTTCAACATCATCCAGCGGATCAACCAGGAAGGTGTCACCATCCTGCTGGTGGAGCAGAACGCCCATATGGCCCTCTCGGTGGCCCACCGGGGGTACGTGCTGGAGACGGGCGTTATCCAGATGGAGGGGACGGCAGCGGAACTGCGAGATAACCCGCGCGTCCAGGAGGCCTACCTGGGCGGCGATTAGGGAATGTATCACCGCAGAGACGCCGGGAGCGCAGAGGGGGGTGTCCCGGTTTTGTCGGGCTGGGCTTTCGGCCTTTCCGCCTGGCCGTAAACGGCCTCGGGCAAAGACGAGGCGCTAAAACGTCCATCTTCACCCTGGCAACCCGTGCTCCCGAAAGGCTACCGAAGGGAGAGGGTGCTTCCAGCGCCCTGCGCCACCTCAGCCAGGCCGTAAACGTGGCCCACTGGGCTCCCGACGATTTTGGGACACACCCGCGCAGAGTTTACATTTGACAAAAGCAGAAAGCAAGGGTATAATTTTTGCAAACCGCATACCCGAACGCGTGGACCGGGACGAGTACCGGCCTGTGAAGGCTTCAGAGAGGGAGGGCCGCCGGCTGAGAGCCTTCCCGCCGGACGGCCGGGAAAACCCCCCGAGAGCGGGCCCTGGAAAGGGAGAAGAATCAGCGGAATCAGGAGAATCAAAAGAATTGGAGAATCAGAAGAACTGTTGATTTGCTGATTCTCTATTCTGCTGATTCTCTTGATCCCCCCGAGTATAGGGCTCCGGGCAGGCCCGTTACAGCCTCAGAGGGCGGTCGGTGAACCTTCCGGCGCACCGACCGAACCTGGGTGGAACCACGTGGGGAAGAGGAAGCCCCCGCGCCCCAGGGCGCGGGGGTTTCTTCTTTATGTTCTTTGTATCCCTGCTTCCTTGTATCCTTTTTTAAGGAGGAGAAATGGCCGAACACGCACAGAACGACCACCTGCTTCGCCTCCGCCATTCGGCGTCACACGTCATGGCCCAGGCCGTCCTGGAAAAGTTCCCGGGAGCCAAACTGGCCATCGGGCCCGCCATTGAGACCGGTTTCTACTATGACTTTGACCTCCCCCGTCCGCTCACCCCGGAGGACCTGGCGGAGATTGAGGCCCGGATGCGGGAGATCATCGCCGAGGGGTACGACTTCGTCTACCAGGAGATTAGCGAGGAGGAAGCCCGCCGCCTCTTCGCCGACCAGCCCTACAAACTGGAACTGATAGAGGGCATCCTGGCGGGCGGTGTAGATGAAGACGGCAACCCCACCGAAGAGCATCCCGTCCTTTCCATCTACCGCCACGGCCCCTTCGTGGACCTCTGCCGGGGACCGCACGTCTCCAATACCCGCGAGATCAACCCGGACGCGGTCAAACTGCTCAGCGTGGCCGGGGCATACTGGCGGGGGGATGAGCGGCGCCCGATGCTACAGCGCATCTACGGTACCGCCTGGGAGACGCCGGAGGACCTGCAGGCCTACCTGTCCTGGCGGGAGGAGGTGGAGCGGCGGGACCACCGACGGCTCATCAAGGAACTGGACCTCATCAGTTTCCACGAGGAGGGCGGCGCCGGCCTGGCCTACTGGCACCCCAAAGGGGGCCGCATCCGCCAGATCATAGAGGACCACTGGCGCGCCCGACACCGGGAGGGCGGTTACGAAATCGTCTACACTCCCCACATCGGGCGGGCCCAACTCTGGGAGCGCTCCGGGCACCTCCAGTTCTACAAAGAGAACATGTACGCTCCCATAGAGATTGAGGGGGTCCAGTACTATCTGAAGCCGATGAACTGCCCCTTCCATATCCTCATCTACAAAAGCCGAACCCATTCCTACCGGGACCTGCCACTGCGCTGGGCAGAACTGGGGACGGTCTACCGCTTTGAGCGGAGCGGTGTCCTCCACGGCCTCCTGCGGGTGCGGGGCTTCACTCAGGACGATGCCCACATCTTCTGCACGCCAGAGCAGATAGAGGACGAAATCCTGGGGGTGCTGGACTTCAGCCTGAGCCTTCTGCGGGACTTCGGCTTCACGGAGTACCAGATAGAACTGAGCGTACGAGACCCCCGGACGCCGGAGAAGTACGCCGGGAGCAACGAGAGATGGGAACAGGCGGAGCGGTCCCTGGTCAAAGCACTGGAGGCCCGGAACCTCCCCTACAAGCGGATGGAGGGAGAGGCCGTCTTCTACGGCCCCAAGATAGACATCAAAATCCAAGACGCGCTGGGCCGGGCCTGGCAGTGCACGACCATCCAGTTTGACTTCAACGTGCCGGAGCGGTTTGACCTGACCTTCCGGGACCGGGACGGGCAGGAACGGAGGCCATATCTGGTTCACCGGGCACTGTTGGGGAGCATGGAGCGGTTCTTCGGCGTCCTGGTGGAGCACTACGGGGGCGCGTTCCCGGTCTGGCTGGCACCGGTGCAGGCGGTGGTCATCCCCATTGCGGACCGGCATGTGGACTACGCCTGGGAAGTGGCGCGACGACTCAGTGCGGCCGGCCTGCGGGTGGAGGTCAACGACTCCTCGGACCGGATGCAGGCCAAAATCCGCGACGCCCAAATGGAGAAAATCCCCTACATGCTGATTGTCGGTGACCGGGAGATGCAGAATGGGGAGGTCAACCTGCGCCGCCGGGACGGGGAAGTGCCCGGTGCGATGTCGGTGGACGCGTTCATCGCGCTGGCTCTGGAGGCCGCCCGGGAACGGCGGCTATTGTAGGGACAGGGCTTGCCCCTGCCCCAGAAGGGCAACCGCAAGAGTTGCCCCTACAATGCCACCATCGCGCAGCCCGCGGGGGGCCATTCTGCCTCCAGACGGCCCTCCTCCAGCGCCCACGACGCGCCGCTCAGCAGGTCGGTGACGGCAGGGCGGTCCGTCGGCAGGCGCAGGGAAAACCGCCGCGCCGCGTGAACGTCCAGATTGACCACCAGTGCTACTCCCTCACCACCCCGGCGCCGGACAATGGCCCAAACCAGCGGGTCGGTGCTCTCCAGCAGGATGAAGGTGGCGGGGTCGGGGTCGGCGATGAGATCGGCATAGCAAGCACGCGCGTCCAGCGTGCGGGCGATCCAGTCCACCAGATTGGGCTCGTTCTCCCATCCGTAGGCCACAGTGCTGAAGAGGGCCAGCCGCTCCGGAGGGTAGTCGGGCAGTTCCGCGCGCGTGAAATCCAGCCCGGTGTTGACCGGCACCGTCTCCGCCAGTTCCAGGCCGGAATGGCAGAAGGGGATGGCCGGGAGGACGCATCCCAGGGCCCAGGTCATTCGGGCGGCGGCCAGGCCGCCTGGCCGGGCCGCGGCGCGGGGCGTGTTGTGGCTCTCCGGTCCGGCCAGGAACGGCAGCGGCAGGCCTGTCCGGGCCAGTGGGCGCAGGAGGCCGTCCACTAAATGCTCCGGTCGCCAGACGGCCCACCAGTAGTTGCCGATGACCGCGTTGTACCCCTCCTCCACCAGCCCGTGGTCGTAGGAGAACGTCTCGTCCCAGAAGGCGAACTCCGGATGGATGGCCCGGGCGGCCTCCACGATGCGCCGCTTCAGGTCAGGCGGGAGCGCGTGCCCCATATCTATCATCGCCCCGTCTATGCCAAACTCCCGGATGTAGTACGGGAGAATCTCCACAATCCGCTCCCAGAGGGGTTCCACCGCGTTCTCTGGTCGGGCCAGTCGGGCGTCATACATCCGGACCGTGTTGTAGGCGATGTAGTTGAAGTCCGGGTGGTCGTAGAGGCGCAGGTAGGTGACGTCGGTCCAGGGCGGCTGGGGATCATCCGGGGGCCAGTCGGCGAAGGCGCCAGGGATGCGGACGCGCGTCCCATCGGGCAGGACGCCGATCCAGCGGACGCCCTCTTTGTGGACGGACTCCGGCGGCGGAGGCAGGGTGAACATCTGTCGGTAGACGGGATGGGGCGGGATGAGGTCGGCCTGTTCTCCCCGGGCCACCCGTTCCTTGATGATGGTCAGTTCCTCCGGAGTGAAAACCGGCGCCCCGTAGGCGTCCTCCCGCAGGTCGTCTGGCGCGCGGTTGGGGATGTCGGCCCGAATCCAGTAGAACCACTCCGGGTGCTCGGCGGCCCAGTCGGCATCCAGCGACGCCGTCCGCAGGGCAAACTCCACCACCACCCGCATGCCCAGATGGTGGGCCGCCTGGACGAAGGCGGCAAACTCCTCCTCCGGTTCCAGCCCCAGCGCAGGCTCCGCCAGCCGGTCGTCCAGCCGGTAGGGGTTGCGGATGGCGTAGACGGAGCCCAGATTCCCCTTGCGCCCGTCCACTCCGACGGCGGTCACGGGCAGGAGGTGGACGGTGTTGAAGCCCAGGGATCGCAGCATGGGGAGGAGGGCGATGGATTTCAGGAACGTGCCCGTCTCCTGCCAGCCGTCGCCGATGGTCTCCAGGGAGAGATGACCGTCGCCATCATGGTCAAAGGCAGTGGTCGCCCGAACCAGAATGTTGTAAGTGACGGCCTGCCGGGACCAGGTCCCGTTGGGTCCCCGCAGCGGCGACGATGGCGGCTGATGCAGGATTTCCTCCACCCGTTCCAGGTAGAACCGATAGGGATTGACGGCCCGACGGGTCGGCGGACCGGCGGGATCCGCCCAGAGGCCGGGGACGGCATAGGGAAAGTTCTCCCCCTTACCCAGAGCGACAGCCTGGGCCAGCCGGTCACGAAGAAGCAACAGGGTTTGCATAAACCACGTTCCTCCTGAACGGAAATTCCAGCAGGGCTTACGCCGTTCGCAGATCAACTAATTCGCGTAAATTCGCGCAATTTGTGGCAAAAAGAGCAACGACTCTCCGAATTATACCTGAAAATCCTCCAAAGAGAAATCTGGTGGTAGGTGTTGAGTCCTCTACAATCGTACCGGGCTAAAGTCTCAAAAAGATGACAGTGTTTGTGCGGGCAACTCCTCCGAACTGAAAGGTCTGGTGCTATGGTCATAGACCTCAATTGCGACATGGGAGAAAGTTTCGGGGCCTACGCCCTCGGCGCAGACGAGGCGCTGATGCCGCTGGTCACTTCGGCCAACATCGCCTGCGGCTATCACGCCGGGGACCCGATGGTGATGGACCGGACCGTGCGGTTGGCCCTCCGCTACGGCGTGGGCATCGGCGCCCACCCGGGATTTCCGGACCTGATGGGCTTCGGTCGCCGGGCGATGCATCTGCGGCCCGAGGAGATAGAGAACTACGTCCTCTATCAGGTCGGCGCGCTGGCAGCGTTTGCCCATGCAGCGGGGGCGGAACTCACCCACGTCAAGCCCCACGGCGCGCTCTACAACATGGCCGCGCGCGACCCCGAAATCGCCCGGGCGGTCGCCCGGGGCGTCGCCCGGGCGGGGCCGCGCCGGATTCTGGTGGGACTGGCGAACTCGGCCCTCAGCCAGGCCGCCGCCGAAGTGGGCCTGCCCTTCGCGCGCGAGGGGTTCGCCGACCGGGCCTACGAACCCGACGGAAACCTGCGCCCCCGCCACCTGCCCGGAGCGGTCCTCACCGACCCGGAACAGGCCGCCGAACAGGCCCTGCAGATTGTCCGGGAAAAACGGGTCACCGCCAGCAACGGGGAGAGCATCCCACTGGTCGTGGACACCCTGTGCATCCACGGCGATACCCCCGGCGCGGTGGAGATTGCCCGTGCCGTCCGCCAGCGGCTGGAGCGCGCGGGCGTGGACGTGTTGCCGATGGGAAAATTTTTGGGACAATGACATTCCCCCGTATCCTGCCTGTCGGAGATGCCGCGCTGGTCGTGGAGTTCGGGGATGCGATCCACCCGGACATCCACCGCCAGGTACTGGCCCTGGACCGTGCGCTGGCGGCAGACCCCTTCCCCGGCCTGCGGGAGACCGTCCCCACCTATCGGTCCCTGCTGGTCTACTACGACCCCCGACAACTCTCCTGGGACGAGGCCCGGAGACGGGTCGCCGATGCCCTGGCACGGAGCATAGACATCCCGCTGCCGGAGACGCGGGAAGTGGAAATCCCCGTCGTCTACGGCGGAGAGTTCGGCCCCGACATCGGTTTCGTGGCCGCCCACACCGGCCTCTCCGAAGGGGAAGTGGTCCGCCTGCATACAGGCGCCACCTACACCGTCTACATGCTGGGGTTCGCTCCGGGATTCGTCTATCTGGGGGGACTGCCGGAGGCCCTGGCGACGCCCCGGCTCCCCACCCCGCGCCCGTCGGTGCCAGCGGGGTCTGTGGGCATCGCCGGCTTCCAGACCGGCATCTATGGCCTCTCCACCCCCGGCGGATGGCGACTGATCGGGCGGACGCCGCTGGCGATGCTGAACCTGAACCGCCAGCCCCCTACCCTGCTCCAGCCAGGCGACCGGGTGCGGTTCATCCCCATTTCGGCCGAAGAATTCTAAAACCCGTGCCAGGCGCTTTCAGAAATGCCTGGCACGTCCAGCATTCCGTTGATCTATGCTGGAAGTCCTTGACGGCGGATGGCTGACTACCGTCCAGGACCTGGGGCGGCCCGGATATGAACGGTACGGGATTCCCGTCTCCGGGGCAATGGATGTTTTCGCCTTCCGGGTCGCTAACGGCCTGGTCGGCAATCCTCCGGGCGCGGCCGGGCTGGAAATCACCCTGGTGGGGCCCGTGCTGGCCGCGACCGCGCCCTGCCTGATTG
>JAGHZG010000014.1 GCA_017743275.1 Chloroflexota bacterium
CTGAGACTCATCCGGACCTGTTACCCGAGTATATTGAGTTCATTGGGCAGGTTCTGGCAGACCCAGACCGGGTTCGGCGTAGTACCCGGATGAGTGCAGCGAGGCTGTTCTCACGGTGGTTTGACAATATTCGTCGGGGTAAGCATTTGGTTGTTGTCGTTGTTAGCGAAGATACGCCGGTGAGACGGCACTGGATTATCACGGCGTACCTTGCCCGCCGATTGAGTGGTGGGGAGTTAGAATGGACAAAGCGTTAACATTTCATTACGACAGGGAAGCGGATATTTTGTATATTAATACCGTTCCGCCCTACCCGGCGCAGGAATCGGAAGAATTGGGCGATGAAATCATTGCCCGTTTAAATCCTGAGACCGGTCAGATAGAAGGCCTGGAGGTGTTGTTTTTCACCGCGCGCCTCTTGAGGCGGGAATGGTTTTCACTTCCGGTCATCGCGGACCTGCGGATCGCGGTGTCGCCGGAAATGACAGCCGAAGTGAAAGCAGACCGCAGGTTAAATAAATAGAAGTATTGCGAATCCTGGCCGAGTTTGACGAGCGATTAGACGAATCAGCAGGTGTCAGTCCGTAAATTCGTTTACTATCTCTGTTGGAGCAAGTACGCGTATGGCAAGAAAATGCATGCCCTATCGGGAAATGCGACGGAAGTATAAGGTACAGGTGCGGAATCGCTGCCAGCGCTGTGGCCGCCCGCGCGGCTACTATCGCCGCTTCGGCCTCTGCCGCATCTGCCTGCGGGAACTGGCCCTGGAGGGGCTCATTCCCGGGCTGACCAAGTCCAGTTGGTGAGGGTGACGGACCGATGACGGTGACAGATCCGATTGCCGATATGTTGACCCGCATGCGCAATGCGATTGCGGTGGGGCATCCCACCGTGGAAATGCCCTCTTCCAAAATGAAAGTCGCCATTGCCCGTATCCTGAAGGAAGAGGGGTATATTGAGGACTACCGGGTGGTGGAATCTCCGGAGCAACCTCGCTACCGCCTGGTGATTCGCCTGAAGTACGTGGGGGAGCGGAGGAAGCGGCGGTCCGTCATCCAGGGACTGCAACGGGTCAGCAAGCCCGGCCGCCGGATTTATACCCGCGCGTCCGAGATTCCCTGGGTGAAAAGTGGCATGGGCATTGCCATCCTCTCCACCCCGAAGGGAATCCTCACCGGCGAACAGGCCCGACGGCTGCGAGTGGGCGGCGAGGTCATCTGTTACGTGTGGTAGGGAGGACAGGATGTCGCGAATTGGTCGGATGCCAATCCCTTTGCCCCCAGGGGTGAAGGTGGAAATTCAGGGCAGCCAGGTCACCGTGAGCGGCCCGAAGGGGACGCTGACGCGCACCTTTGACCCGGCGATGCAAATTGTCAAAGAAGATAATACCCTGCGGGTCTACCGGCCCACCGACGCCCGGCACCATCGGGCGCTGCACGGGCTGACCCGGGCCCTGCTGGCGAATATGGTGGAAGGGGTCTCCCAGGGATACCAGAAGCAACTGGAGATTCGTGGGGTGGGATACCGCGCTGAGCGTCAGCCTGACGGGACGCTGGTCATGCACCTCGGCTTCTCCCATCCGGTCCGCGTTCGGCCGCCGGAGGGCATTACCTTTGAGGTGGACCCGAAAGCGGGCATCATCACGGTCCGGGGTGCGGATAAGGAGACGGTGGGACGGATTGCCGCCGAAATCCGCGCCTGGCGTCCAGCCGACCCGTATCTGGGTAAAGGGCTCCGCTACCTGGGTGAGCAGATTCGCCAGAAGGCCGGCAAGGCTGGTAAGGGTAAGGGCAAGGGCAAGGGGAAGAAGTAGGAAGTAGGGATTAAGGAGTAGGGAGTAAGGATTATGGTGGAAAAGGATCGCCGGTTGGGACGACTGCGCCGACGCATGCACGTGCGCAAGAAGGTGTTCGGCACACCCGAGCGCCCGCGCCTGAACGTTTTTCGCAGTCTGCGGCATATCTACGCCCAGGTGATTGATGACACGGTGGGACATACGCTGGTCTCCGCTTCCACCCTGGACCCAGAAGTCCGCGAGCAGATTGCAGGGTTGAAGAAGACGGAGCAGGCCCGGGTGGTGGGGAGAGTCCTGGCGGCCCGCGCCCTGGCTCAGGGGGTCACCAAAGTGGCCTTTGACCGGGCAGGATATAAGTATCATGGTCGGGTGAAGGCTCTGGCCGACGCCGCCCGCGAAGGTGGGTTGGATTTCTAAGCGGAACACGGAATACAGAGCAAGGAATCGGGAGGCAAGCGAATGGACCTGGATCAGGAATTTGAACTGGAGCCAACGGCGCCAGTAGAGTTAGACGAGCGGGTCGTGGAGATCAAGCGGGTCGCCAAAGTCATCAAGGGCGGGCGCCGGTTCGCCTTCCGGGTGACCGCTGTGGTCGGCGACCATAACGGCCACGTGGGTATTGGCGTGGGCAAAGCGCGCGCCGTTCCGGATGCCATCCGCAAGGCCACGGAGCGGGCCCGGGCATCTATGATTTCGGTTCCTCTGGTGGGGCGGACCATTCCGCACGATGCCATCGGGGAGTGCAGCGGCGCCCGGGTGCTGATCAAGCCTGCCTCACCGGGTACCGGCGTCATCGCGGGCGGCGGCGTGCGCGCTGTGCTGGAAGCCGCAGGTGTCCACGATGTGTTGACCAAATCTATGGGCAGTTCCAGCATGCTCAACGTGGTGAAGGCAACCATGGAGGCCCTGAAGCAACTGCGCTCCTACGAGGAACTGGCGCGGGAGCGGGGCCTGCCGGAGACCCGGGTGATGCCCTTCTGGATGCGGGGGCGGTAGGGTTGGTTATCGGGTAGATGGGTATCTGGTAAACTGGTAAATTTGGTAGGGGAGTGTCAGGCCAATGGAAACGCGAAAAGTGCTTCGTATCACCCTGATCCGCAGTCCCATCGGGTACTCCAGGGACCAGAAGGCGACAGTTCGGGCGCTGGGCCTGCGTCGTCTCCATCAGACGGTGGAGAAGGCCGATACACCAGCGATTCGGGGTATGGTGGCCAAGGTCCAACATATGCTGAAAGTGGAAGAGGTTGAGGGATGAAACTGCACGAGTTGCAACCGGCTGAGGGCTCCAAAAAACGCCGCAAGCGAAAGGGCATCGGTATCGCGGCCGGTCAGGGGAAGACCGGCGGACGCGGGACGAAGGGGCAGAAGGCCCGCAGCGGGGGGAGCATCCCGCCGTACTTTGAGGGTGGGCAGTTGCCCCTGGTCCGCAAACTCCCTTTCGCGCGAGGCGTCGGTTTCCGGGACCCCTGGCGGGTCCGCTTCACGCCGGTCAACGTGGATCGGCTGGCCCGATTCGCGCCGGGGAGCGTGGTGACTCCGGAGGAACTGGCGGACGCGGGCCTGATCCGGAATGCCGATGAGTGGGTGGTCATCTTGGGGCGCGGGGAGTTGAATATCCCGCTGACTGTGAAGGCCCATCGCTTCTCCGCCAGCGCGCGGGCCAAGATTGAGGCCGCTGGCGGCACCGTGGAGGAGTTGCCCTGGCAGCGGGGTGGCTACCGGACCCGGTAAGTGATACAAGATACGCGATAAGCGATACGCGATAAGCGATAAGCGAGGTAAGCAATGATCCAGGCCGTACGTGATGCCCTGAGGCTTCCTGACCTGCGGCGGCGGCTGTTCTACACGCTGCTGATTCTGGTCATCTTCCGCGCGGCCTCTCACGTGCCGGTGCCGGGCATTGACCGGGAGGCGCTGCGCAGCCTGACCGGTGGAGCGGCCCAGTTGGTGAACATTCTGGATCTGCTCTCCGGCGGCGCGGTGGCGGAGTACTCGGTGCTGGCCAACGGGGTCTATCCGTACATCACTGCGTCCATCATCATTCAGTTGCTGGTCCCAGTCATCCCGGCGCTGAAACGGCTGGCGGAGGAGGAAGGGGGAGCCGGACGGCGGAAACTGAACCAGTGGACCTATTACCTGACCATTCCGCTGGGGATGCTGCAGGCCTGGGGGCAGGCGCAGTTGTTCAATGCTATGGCGGCTCGCCCGGTCCTGCCCAACTTTGGCTTCCATCAACCGGAGTTCGTTCTGCCCACCATATCGGTCCTGATCGCTATGACGGCAGGCACGATGTTTGCCATCTGGCTGGGCACGTTGATCTCGGAGCAGGGCATCGGCAACGGCATATCGTTGATTATCTTTGGGGGTATCGTCGCCCGAACGCCGGCCAATGTGGCGCGGATTTACACCACGGACGGTTTCCTGGGCCTGCTCTTTTTCATGGCCGTCACTGCGCTGGTGATCTTCGTCATTGTCTACGTTCATGAGGGGGAGCGGCGTATCCCCGTCCAGTACGGCAAGCGGGTGCGGGGCCGGCGGATGTACGGCGGCGGTAGCACCTATATCCCGCTGCGGGTCAATATGGCGGGGATGATCCCGCTGATCTTTGCTCAGTCCATTCTCGCCTTCCCGGCAGTCATTGCCCAGTTCTTTGCCAATTCGTCCAATGTCAACGTGGCGAGAGCGGCAGTGGATATTATGAACTTCTTCAGCGGGCACACGGTAGAGTGGTACACCACTCTCTTCTACGCGATCCTCTACTTTGCCGCCGTTGTCGGGTTCACTTACTTCTACACTTTCGTCCTGGTGGAGCAGCAAAACCTGCCGGAGAACCTGCAGAAATACGGCGGGTTCATCCCGGGGATCCGTCCTGGAAAGCAGACGGCGGAATATATCAACGGTATCTACAAGCGCATCACCCTGTTCGGCGCGCTGTTCCTGGGCGGTGTCGCCGTCCTGCCCTTCATCATCCAGTTGCTGCTGGAAACCCAGGTGCTGCTCATCACTTCGGCGGGTCTGCTCATCGTCGTCGGCGTCGTGGTGGATACCATGCGACAACTGGAGGCCCAGTTGCTGATGCGGCACTATGAGGGGTTTATCAGATAATGCGGCGGGAAGAGGTTTTGAGCCTTCTGGCTCAATTTCGCGACCGGAGGGCCAAAGAGTTCGGGATCACCCGAATCGGCATCTTTGGCTCCCTGGCCCGGGGTGAAGCCACCGATGCCAGTGACGTGGACGTGGTGGTGGAACTGGAGCGACCGGATTTGCTGTTGCTGGTGGGCATCAAGCAGGAACTGGAAGAACTCCTGCAGCGGTCTGTGGATGTTGTCCAGTATCGGGAGCGGATGAATCCGTTTCTCAAGAAGCGAATCCTGCGGGATGCCGTTTATGTATGATCAGGAACTGGTACGAGAGATTCTTCTGCAGGTTTTGGAGGCCACCCGAAGGATACCCGGCGCTTTGATCCGATCTCGTCCCCTGCAGATTTTGTGAGTTCAGAAGCGGGATTGGAAAAATAGGGAGCGGGAGAAATGTACAAGTCTCTCAGAATCCGCAATTTTCGGGGGTTTCATGACCTGGTTTTGGACGACCTGGCGCGAATCAATCTGTTCGCTGGAAAGAACAATTCTGGTAAGACTGCATTGCTGGAAGCGTTGCTTTTGTTGCAGGGTGTCTCTCCTGAGGAAGTTATTGCAAGTTTGCGACGGGTTGAATGGCAACGGCGGTGGATTGAGCGCCCGGGCACCGAAAGGATCAGAACCTGGTTACCGGGTGAAATGGAGGCAGAGGTTCTCTTACTTTTTAATCAGATGGATTTAGAAGAGGTTGTAGAGATAACCAGTCAGATTGGAGAGTCCGAGAGACAATCTCTTAAGATTGCTGTAAAGAAATGGTCTGCTAAAGAATTAAAAGAATTATTAGAGGAACTGCCTAGTTCGTTCATTTACGAAGATTTCCTGCGCCGGCGGCCTATCGATCGGGTTTTTCTGTTTGAGTATCAAGCCAGAGACCGAAACTACAGGATCTTCTACATAATAGCTAAGAAGGATTCGCTCATTATATCGGACGAATTGCCTGCTCTCGGAGTGTCGTCTTACCGAGGAGCGCGTGATCTTTTTCTAACACCCGAGATTATTGGGGATTACGGGAACCTGGAAAAGGCCGGTGAGACAGAAATCGTTTTACAACTTCTGAAATTTGTGGAACCGAGAATAGAGCGGCTGGTTACCATATATGACGACCGACGCAAAGAGCCGATACTGTACGGTGTGATGAGAGAGATGCGGCATCGTATGCCCTTGTACGTCATGGGCGACGGGATGATCCGTCTGGTGGATTTGGGCATCCGCCTTGGAAATGCCCGGAATGGAATTTTGCTGATAGATGAATTTGAGAATGGTCTCCACTGGTCTGTCTTGCCGAAGGTGTGGGAAGCGCTGGGAGAAATTGCTCGCCAGTTGAACGTTCAGGTTTTCGCCACCACGCACAGTTATGAGTGTGTGAAATCTGCTCACGAGGCGTTCTCCAAAAGAGACTCCTATGATTTTCGTTTGTATCGCCTGGAAGAAGTGGAAGGGGAAATTCAGGCCGTAGCGTATGACCGCGAAACTCTTGGCATAGCACTGGAAGCAAGGTTGGAGGTACGGTAAATGCCGGAAGTACCGGAGTCTTTGATCTCTCAGCCTGCTGTAATGCTGGTTGAAGGCGATGAGGACAAAAGGTTTTTCGGCGCTCTGGTCAAGAGATTGAATCTGGACACATTTCAAGTCTTTGCTGTGGGTGGTAAAGCGAAATTTGCAGGCTGGTTGAGAGCGATAAAGAGTTCCCCGGGCTTTGCAACTGTTCGGCATCTGATTGTTATCAGGGATGCAGATGAGGATCCAAAGGCCGCTTTTCAAAGCATCCGGACAGCCCTGATCAACGCAGGCCTGCCTGCGCCTGAGCGTCCATCGGCCAGTACGGGGGATACCCGCCCTGTCGTTACCATAGCGATTCTACCCGGTGGAGACAGGCCAGGAAAATTGGAAGATCTGTGTCTGGAGTCTGTAAATCAAGACCCGGCTTTCTCCTGTTTAGACGAGTACTTTAAATGCCTGGAGTCTTGCTTGCCACCAGAGGAATTTCCTCAAGACCTTTCCAAAGCGAAAGTTCATGCTTTTCTTGCTTCAAGACGTGAGCCAGATTTGCGCCTGGGGGAAGCGGCCGAGAAGGGCTATTGGCCGTTGGATTCGGAGTCTTTTACCAGCATCAAGGAGTTGCTTCGCAAGATTGGAGAGCAGTTGTAGGAAATGAGATCGTTTATGGGCTGCCGAATTGTCCTTTTGGGGATGCCCGGAGCGGGCAAGGGGACGCAGGCGGAGCAACTGGCGCAGGCGCTGGGGGTTCCGCATGTCGCCAGCGGAGACCTCTTCCGGGAGCATCTGGATAAAGGGACAGAACTGGGCCGCCAGGCGCGGGCCTATATGGAGCGGGGCGACCTGGTACCCGACGAGGTGACCATCGGCATGGTCGCGGATCGGATTGCCCGTCCGGACTGTGCCAATGGCTTCATCCTGGACGGCTTCCCGCGCACCGTCGCGCAGGCGGAGGCGCTGGAACGTCTCCTGAAAGGGAACGGGACGGCGCTGGATGCGGTGGTGTTCATCCGGGTACGGGAGGAAATTGCCCTGGCCCGCCTGGCGGGCCGCTGGACCTGCCGGAACTGCGGGGTGGTCTACCACACCCTGTTCAACCCGCCGAAGCGGGTGAGGGTGTGCGATGCCTGCGGGGGCGAACTCTATCAGCGCCCCGATGAGACCGAGGAGGCCCACCGCCGCCGTCTGCAGGTCTACCAGCAGCAGACGGCGCCGCTGGTGGAGTACTACCGCCGGGCTGGCCTGCTGGTGGAGATAGACGGCGAGCAGTCCATTGAGGATGTCCAGGCCGACCTGCGGGCGGTCGTGGAGAGTGCCTGCGGCTCGCTCACCGCGGAGAGCGCTGAACGCTTGTAGCACGCTTTCCCTCTGCGGTCTCTGCGGTGAGGGGTGATGATTCACCTCAAGTCGGCGAACGAGATTGAAAGGATGCGCCGGGCCGGGCGGATTGTCGCCGAGGTCCTGGAACGGATGCGGGAGTGGGTGGCGCCGGGCGTCACCACCGCGGAACTGAACGAAAAGGCCGAGGAACTGATCCGCCGCCGGGGCGGTATTCCGTCCTTCAAGGGTTACCCGCCGGGCAGTTCCCATCCCTTTCCGGCCGCGATTTGCACGTCCATTAACGAAGAACTGGTCCACGGGATTCCCGGCCCCCGGGTGCTGAAGGAAGGGGACATCATCAGCATAGACGTGGGGGCCATCTATCAGGGCTATCACGGCGATGCGGGCATCACCCTGCCGGTGGGGGAGGTGAGCCCGGAGGCCCGGCATCTGTTGGAGGTGACGGAGGGGGCCCTTTATGCGGGCATCGCCCGGGCGCGGGCCGGGAACCGCGTCGGCGACATTTCCGCCGCCATCCAGACTTTCGTGGAGTCCCGGGGCTATAATGTGGTGCGGGAGTACACCGGGCACGGCATCGGGCGGCAGATGCACGAGCCGCCGCAGATTCCCAACCACGGCGAACCGGGACGGGGCCCGCTGCTGCGGTCGGGGATGACCGTCGCCATAGAAACTATGGTGCTGGCGGGCGATTATCAGGTGCGGACCCTGCCGGACCACTGGACCGTCGTCTCCGCCGACGGCCAACTGACGGCCTACTTTGAGCACACCGTCCTGATCCGGGACGGAGAGGCGGAGATTCTGACGCCGTGGCATGTTGGGTTCAGAGGTACTGAATGAGTCCCAGGGTCCTTCAAGAAGGGGCGTTGGTTTTCTGGTTTCACAGTTACGATGCCCGCTTTAAGGGACGAGCCAGTGTCCATGTGGGCAAGGGCTCGCAGGATGACCGGAATGACGCAAAAATCTGGCTGGAGCCAGAGGTGGAAGTGGCCCGCGTCGGGCGGACGTTGAGGCGGGATGAGTTGCGTCGGGCCCTGAAGATTATTGAGCAAAATCGGCAGTACTTGTTAGAGCAGTGGTATGTCTATAAAGGTAAAGCAGACTGACGAACAGATGCAACTCAAAAGGTATAGTGTGCAATACCCTATTTCTGCCTATACATTTCCTCGTGAGGCCCGAATTCACGATGTATGGTTTGACGAGGAGTATATGCACATCGCGCTGACAGACGGCCGACTGCTCTCTGTCCCGTTGTGGTGGATTCCGACTTTGTATAACGCCGAGCCTGAAGAGCGGGAGAAGTTTGAAATCAGTCGGGATCGGACAATGATTATCTGGGATCCAGAGAAGTGCACCATCAACGATGAGATCAGTATTTTTGATTTGCTGGGGCCTGTGGAAGAAGTGGAGGAAGGTCGGGCTACGGTTCAAGAGCATCGTCCACAGGGTGTTGAAGTGAAGATGCCTGGATGCTGAGAGTCCTTGCCCGTTTGATTCCTTTCTTCTCTTCAGGGTAGAGCCCATACTCGGGCGGCTTTGGATTGTTGAAGAAGACGTTTCAGGATCAGAGCAGGAGGATTAAAGTGAAAGTCTCACCGTCGGTCAAACGGCGCTGTCCCAAGTGCAAAATCATCCGTCGCAAGGGCGTCATTCGGGTCATCTGCGAGAACCCGAAGCACAAACAGCGACAGGGTTAATCTGCAATTTGCAATGTGTAATCTGCTGGAGGACGTATGGCTCGTATTGCCGGTGTAGACCTGCCCAGAGATAAACGGGTGGAGATCGGTCTGACCTATATCTACGGTATCGGGCGCAGCCTGAGCAATCAGATTCTGCGCAAAGCCGGTGTGGACCCGGATAAACGGGTAAAAGACCTCAGCGAGGCCGAGGTGGCCCGCCTGCGCGAGATCATTGACCGCGAGTACAAGGTGGAGGGCGACCTGCGGCGCGAGGTGCAGATGAACATCAAGCGCCTGATAGAAATCGGGTGCTATCGCGGGTTGCGCCACCGGATGAACCTGCCCGTGCGCGGTCAGCGCACGCGGACCAACGCGCGCACCAAGCGGGGGCCGCGCAAGACCGTCCCCGGTCGGGGCCGTCGCCGCGGCGCTAAGAAGAAGTAATCCGTAGTCTGCAATCTGCAATCTGCTTACGGAGTGGACTATGTCTCGTGCTCAAAGACGTCGTAGAGTTACCCAGCGGGTTCGCCGCGCGGTGCCGCGCGGGGTAGCTCACATTCACGCCAGTTTCAACAACACCATCATCACCATCACCGACCCTCAGGGGAACGTCATCAACTGGGCCAGCGCGGGGCTGGTGGGCTTCAAGGGCTCCCGCAAGAGCACGCCCTTCGCGGCCCGTCAGGCCGCCCAGCGCGCGGCCAAAGACGCCCTGGATGCGGGGGTGACCGAGGTGGATGTGCTGGTCAAGGGGCCGGGCCCGGGGCGGGAAGCGGCGATTCGCTCCCTGCAGGCCTCGGGGCTGAAAGTCCGATCCATTACCGATGTGACACCCATCCCGCACAACGGTTGCCGGCCGCCGAAGAAGCGCAGGGTGTAGGAGTACGGATAGGAAGTACGGAGTACGGAGTAAGGAGTAAGGTATGGCCAGATATACAGGCCCGGTTTGTCGGTTGTGTCGTCGGGAAGGACAGAAGTTGTTCCTGAAAGGCGCGCGCTGCATGTCGCCCAAGTGTGCCCTGGAGCGCCGGGATTATCCCCCCGGACAGCACGGGCAGGTCGCCCGCTTCCGGCGGGGCCAGCCCACAGACTACTTCCGCCAGTTGCGGGAAAAGCAGAAGGTCAAGCGGGTCTACGGCGTTCTGGAGCGGCAGTTCCGTCGTTACTTCCGGGAGGCGTTGCGGACGCCTGGCCTGACCGGTGAGAATCTGCTGATCCTGCTGGAGCGCCGGTTGGACAACGTAGTTTACCGGCTGGGCTTCGCCGACTCGCGCGCTCAGGCCCGCCAACTGGTGCAGCATGGCCACTTCACCATCAACGGTCGCCGGGTCACTATCCCGTCCTACCTGGTCCGACCCGGTGACCAGATCGCGGTGCGGGAGGGAAGTCGGAAGCGACTGTATTTTCAGGAGCGCGCCGAAATGCTGGACGAGATGAGGGTTCCCGATTGGCTCTCTCTGAACGCGGCGGACCTTTCCGCCCGAGTCCTGGGAATGCCCAGACGGGAGCATGTGGATATTCCGATTAACGAGCAACTGGTTGTGGAGTACTACTCTCGGTAGGTGACGATGATTGCACAGAGGGAACCCAGGTTTGCCGCACCGGTTTTGCCCAAAATTGAAAAAGAGGTGCTGACCCAGCAGTATGGCCGATTTGTCATCGGCCCGCTGGAGAGCGGCTATGGGATCACGCTGGGGAATGCCCTCCGCCGGGTCCTGCTCTCCTCCCTTTCGGGAGCGGCGGTCACCTCGGTCCGCATCTACGACGTCCCGCACGAATTCGCCACCATCCCGCACGTGCGGGAGGACGTGATGCAGATTCTCCTTCAGGTGAAGCAACTGCGCCTGAAGATGGAGGGGGACGGCCCGATGCGGATGACGCTGAGCGTCCATGGGGACGGCGTGGTGACCGCCGGGGACATCCAGGCCCCGCCGGAGATAGAAATCCTCAACCCGGACCTCTATCTCTTCACCACGGATTCCTCCGACGCTGTGGTGGAGATGGAGTTCACCGTGGAGTGGGGGCGGGGCTACTCCCCTGCGGAGGAGCGGGAACGCCGATCCATCGGCGAACTCCCGGTGGATGCCCTCTTCAGTCCTGTCCGGCGGGTCGCGTTCAACGTGGAGCGGGCCCGGGTCGCTCAGCGGACCAACTACGACCGGTTGAATATGGAAATCTGGACCGATGGACGGATCGGCCCGCTGGAAGCCCTCAAGGAAGCGGCCCGGATTCTGGTCACCCATTTCCGTCTCATCTCCGGAATTACGGAGGAGCCGGAACTGATCGGGGAGGAAGAGCGGGGAATCCCGGCCCGGGTCTATGAGGTCCCGATAGAAACTCTGGGGCTCACTGCCCGCGTCTACAATGCCCTTAAGCGGGCTGGACTCTCGCGGGTGGGGGAAGTCCTGGAGGTGCTGAGTCGGGGGGATGAGGCCATCCGCACCATCCGCAATTTTGGCGATAAATCTATGGCAGAATTAATGGACAAACTGGGCGCGGCTGGATACCTGGATTACCTGCCTCAGCCCCCGGAAAGGGCCGAGGATGATGACTCTTCTCTTCTGGAAGAGTAAACA
>JAGHZG010000015.1 GCA_017743275.1 Chloroflexota bacterium
GCGTAGAAGTCCACCCCGCCGGACGGGTTGGCATGGACCCGCCGGGCTGTCCATTCGGCACCCCGTTCCCGACCGTAGAAGGCCACCCGGCCCCCTTGTGCCTGGCGCTCCTGGCCCAGTTCCCGCGCCACCAAGTGATCCCAGCAGGCCACCAGCAGGCCGTCGGGCGGGATGCGGGCCACGAATTCTGCAAACGCCTGGCGGAAGTCGGCGAAGGTCGGATAGCAATCCGGGTGGTCGTGCTCCACGTTGGTCACAACGGCGATTCGCGGTGAAAATCCCAGAAAAGTCCGGTCGTACTCGTCCGCCTCCACCACGAAGTGGGGCCCGCCGCCCGCGCGGGCGTTGATCCCCAGCCCCGCCATCGTCCCGCCAACAATGAAGGTCGGGTCCAGGCCAGCCTCCCAGAGAACCGTGGCGATCATCGCCGTCGTTGTCGTCTTGCCGTGGGTTCCGGCGACGGCGATGCCGATGCACCCTTCCATCAGTTGTCCCAGGACCTCGGCGCGCCGGAGCACCGGGATGCCCGCCGCCCGCGCGGCCTGGACCTCCACGTTGTCCTCCCGCACTGCTGAGGAGGCAATCACCACATCTGCTCCGGCGACGTGCCCGGCCCGGTGGCCGATGTAGACCTGCGCGCCGTCCCGCGCCAGCGCCTCTGCTGCCGGGGAGAGGGCCAGGTCCGACCCGGAGACCACGGCCCCGCGCTCCATCAGCACGCGGGCAATAGCGGAGAGCCCCGCTCCACCGATGCCGATGAAGTGGACGTGACGGGCATCCTGCAATCCGGGCATCAGACCTCACCCCTACCACGAATGCCCAGGTAAACCCAGAACTCTCTCAACGATCCGAATTTCTTTCCCCAGAGGGGTTGAACGACAACCATCTCTTTGCCCCTCCAGGAAGGGATGATTTTCGCTGGCCGTTTCCGGTCCCCAGAACCCTCTGGGGTGATGAATTTCCGGTACTCTGAACCCACCTGACCGACGACGACCGCAACAACCCGGTGCTCTCTCCCCAGGGGCAAAAGGGAAGCACATTCCCAGTGGTGCTCTTCCCCTCCTTCTTCTCCGCCCTTCCCCAAAGCAGGACGGACATCTTTGAATTTTCCCAGGGCATGGGACCACCCGGTCCGACTCTTGGACTCCATCAATACGACCACCCAGGGCTCTTCTCCGACCCGGCCCACGAGCAGGTGATCCGGTCTTTTGAAACCCATATCTCCGAAATATGCCTCCAGATCATAGGCCCAAAGTCGTTCATCTTTCTGCACGGTTACCGAGATCCCCCGGAGGGCAAAAGTGGACTGCCGGGATGAGTCGTAGATGCAGTACTGGGCCAGCCGGCACATCCTCACCTCCCATACGCCCTCAGGTAGTCTATCCGGTTCGCCTCTACGACCAGAGATTCCCCCACTTCCGCCAATTCCGCCTCTGAGATCACGCCGAGGGCTTTATCCACCAGGTCCACCACCACTCCATCCTCACGGAAGAAGTAGGCCCCCACTTTGCCCGGCTTCAGGCGCACTTCGGGTTCGGGAATGCCCGGCTCCGTGTAATCTTCTGGCAGCGCCGACGCTTCTATCAGGTTGTTGAGCACGTAGAGAACGGTCATAGAATGCGTCGTCACCAGGACCCGGAAGCCGTGGTTGACCAGGTAGGCCAGGATTTTGACCATCGCGACCTGGGCCTCCGGGTGCAGGTGAATTTCGGGCTCCTCCACGTGGATCGCGAAGTCCTCCGGTATCTCCCGGTCCCGGCGCCAGGTAAACAGTACCTCCGCCAGCAGGACCAGGGGCCAGTTCGCTTTCTGGCCTGAGGAGGCCATATCTACGTCCAGCCGTTCTTTTCCTCCGAACTCCCATTTCCACCGTTCCCCCACCCGATATACCTCTCCTCCCAGCGCTTGCTTCCCCATCTCACGAATCCTTTGCCCTTCTACAGTATCCGGTTGGCCGTCTTCCCACTGGTGAAACGTCTCGGCAACCATTTCCATCAAATCCCCAAAACGAAAGAGCGTAGAGGGCCACGAGAGAATTTCCCATACAGATGGGGCCTGGGCGTGAGAGTACAGGATTCTTTCCGCCGGGATATATACGGCCTTGCCCAGCCTACCAGTTTCCAGGCGGCCGTGCATGCGTTCAATATATCTCTTCATAGATTGGTGGGGGTAAATCAGCCGGTTTCGGCGATCCATACGGAATCCCCACTCCTGACCAGCATAACCGTACGTCACTATAGCAGAGGGGTCAGCGAAAACCGCTATGGCTCTTCGGGCGCTCCGAAGATTATCCAGGGCTGTCCGAAGGATCCTCTCCGGGCTTGCCTCTGGACCCATTCTTGCCCTATAATAGCGGACCAGTAAAGGTAGATTCCTAAAGAAATAAATCAGTTGGGATACCAGCGACTTCCCTGTTCCCTGCTTGCCGATGAACAGAGTAAACGGGTAAATCTCTAACCCACCTTCCGGCAAATTCCGTATAGGCCCGAGGGCCCCTTTCTCAATGCGCAAGATTTCTTTTTCCATAAAAAATATTCCTCCCAAGCCTTACAGCAGGACCACCAGCACCACAATTAACGTCACCCCGGTCAGGATGAGGATCATTTGATCGCTCATCCAGGCCTGGGGCAAAAAGGTCTCGGCAAACCGGGCCACTTGAGGATCTGGCACCCGAATTCCCCAGAGGCCGGGAATGTTCTGCAGTGCTTCCGGCGGAAGATCTTGTGGAAGGTTTGGCGGGAGTCCGTAGTTTGCCGCATGCAGAAACCCCCAAATCGTTCCCGCCAGCAGATAGGCGTTTGCTGCCCCAACGATGAACCCCAGGATCAAATCCTGAACCTTCTCCCGCCGGGCCTTGCCCGCCAGATAGGGCGATATGGCGGGTCCGGCATAACCAAACAACGCCATAATGATAAAGAGCACGCTGAAAATGTAGAACTGGTCTAAGGCAGAGCGCTCCTTCAGGTACTCCCGCACGAAGGGAATGATGTTCAGGAACAGCCAGCGCAGGAAGTAGGCAGAGATAATGGCCAGGGTGACCAGCAACTCCCGCACCCATCCCCGCAGCGCGCCCACGAGGCTGAACATCAAGACGACCAGCCAGAAGAAGGTGTTGAGCGGCATCATGGCTCTCCCTGATAGGCGGGAAACTCCCATTTGAGTGACACCGTTTGCATTTTTCACCCCCTGATCTCCGCCAACCATTGAGCCAGATGTCCCGCCGCATCAGGACGGGACAGGGCCCGCGCGCGCTCCCGCATCTCCGAAAGTCGCGCCGGGTCCTCTAACAGCGACCGCACCGTCGGCACCAACTCGCCCTTCAGCCGCGCGTCCTCCAGGATGACCGCTGCGCCGCGCGAGACCAGCCACTCCGCATTCACCCGCTGGTAGCGCCATGCATATGGGTAGGGCACCAGGACGGCTGGCAGGCCGAAATACGGCAACTCCCCCAGCGTGGACGCCCCGGCCCGGCAGACGGCCAGGTCGGCCGCGGCCAGCGCCTGCCCCATCGCCGCGCCGTGCAGATATGGGTACGGGTGGTAGCGGCCCCGCGCGGGGGCCGGAAGGGTATCCGCCCGCGCCGCCACCCAGGGCCAGTCCCTCTCCCCGCTGATGTGGACCACGTGCGCCACCTCCAACAGGCCCTCCAGGTTCTCCACCACCGCCTGATTGATGCTCCGGGCGCCTGTGCTTCCCCCGAAAGCCAGCAGCACCGGTTCCCCGTCCGGCAAACCCAGCGCCGCCCGCGCCGCTGCCCGCTCTATCCCGGCGAACTCCGGCCGGACCGGGTAACCCGTCACCACCACTTTGCGGGCCGGCAGGAAGGCCCGCGACTCCTCCACTGTCACCCCGATGCGGGTGGCCAGACGGGCGATGAACCGCACCGCCAGCCCCGGCTCAATGTCCGGCAGATACAGCAGAATGGGCACCCGCAGAACCCATGCTGCCAGCGCCACCGGTACGCTGGCGTACCCCCCGGTGACGAAGAGGACGTCCGGGCGGCGCCGACGGCCCAGTCGCAGCGCTGCGAAGAATCCCTGCGCCAGTTTGACCAGATTGCGCGCGGCTCGCCAGGGCGCCAGCCCGTGCAGGCCCCCCGCCGGGATTCCGGCAAAGGGCAGCCCCGCGCGGGCAACCAGCCGTTCCTCCACGCTCCCGCTGCCGCCCACGTAGAGCACGTCCATCGGCCCCGCGGCCTTCAAGGCCTGCAGGACGGCCAGGCCCGGGTAGACGTGCCCGCCCGTTCCCCCACCGGCCATCCAGAGAAACATCGTTTTTTTCCTTATCTCACCGCAGAGAGCGCGGAGAACGCAGAGAGTTTTGTACTTTTAGTTCATTTCCACTCCGCGTTCTCTGCGGCGGTAATTCCTCCCCCTTCCAGCGGCGGGGCGGACGCCCCCGCGCGACGCTCTGCAAGAGCCCCACCGCCGCCAGCGAGGTCACCAGCGAGGAGCCGCCGACCCCGATGAAGGGCAGATTCGTTCCCGTGAACGGCAGCAGCGATACGATGACCCCCATGTTGAAGAGGGCCTGGAAGACCAGGAGGACCGTCAGCCCGGCCGCCAGCAGACCACCGAATCCGTCCCGTGCCCGCAGCGCGATGCGAAAGCCCCGCCAGGCCAGGACGCCGAACAGCCCGATGACCGTCAGACATCCGATCAGTCCCAGTTCCTCCCCCGTGACGGCGAAAACGGCATCGGTATGGGCAGCGGGCAGGTAGAACTTCACCCGTCCCTCCCCCAGTCCCGTGCCGAAGAGGCCGCCGCTGGCCAGCGCGTAGAGCGCCTGCTGGGGGTGATACGGCAGGAGCGATGGGTCCTTCAATCCTGCCAGGAACATTTCCAACCGCTCTTGCGCGTGCGGATACACCATCACCAGCCCCCAGAAGACAACTCCTCCCATCAGCCCGGCGAAGAACAACTGGCCGATGTGCGCGCCGGAGAGAAAGAAGACCACAAAGCCCGCCACGATGATCACGGCCATTGTGCTCAGATCCGGTTGCAGAGCCACCAGTCCCGCCACCAGCCCCATCCAGACCGAAAAGGGGATCAGGCCATAGGTCAGGTCGCGGATGCGCTCTCCTTTGGACGAGGCCCAGGCGGCGGCATAGATGACCGTCGCGATCTTCGCCAGTTCGCCCGGCTGGACGGAACTTCCCAGCAGGGCGCGCTGCATCCCCCCCTGGGGACGGCCCACGATCAGCACCAGCACCAGCAGGACCAGCGTCCCGCCCAGGAGCGGCACGGCCCAGTCCCGCCAGAGGGTGTAGTCTATACGGGCCAGCGCGACGGCCACCGCGACCCCCAGGGCCAGCCACAGGACGTGCCGCTTGAGCCAGTAGAGGGGGTCACCGTACTGGCCGTAGCCCCAGTCAAAGGTGGTGCTGTAGACCATCAGCAGCCCCACCATCACCAGGGCCGCCACCGAGAGCATCAACAAATAATCGGGCGGTCGGTCTTTCATATCTATCTAACCGCAGAGAACGCAGAGAGTGCAGAGATTTTTATCTCACGTTATCTAACCGCAGAGCGCGAAGAACGCAGAGGTTTTTTTATCTCTCAAGGAGTGTGTGTCAGGGACCCAGAAGAAACGTCAATCTTGCTTTATGAGCGCGGCAAGCCTCTCCCAGGGAAGTCGGGAAAGTTGTTGACCAGGCGGTGAATGCCGTTTTTCAAAACCTTCACGTTGAAATTGATCAGCAGGCCGACCCGACACCCCGAAAGCCTCAAATAGGATAGCAGTTGGGCATAATGCACGGGCAGCAACTGGTCTACTGCTTTAATCTCCACAATGACCTTCTCCTCAACCAACAGGTCCAGACGATAGCCGCCGTCCAGCCGCACATCTTTGTACACGACAGGAAGCGGCTTTTGCTGCTCCACCTTCAGTCCGCGCTGGGCCAATTCAAAGGCCAGGCACGCCTCATATGCGGACTCCAGCAACCCAGGCCCTAGAGCATGG
Source organism: Chloroflexota bacterium (assembly GCA_017743275.1). GTDB lineage: Bacteria > Chloroflexota > Anaerolineae > B4-G1 > DUEL01 > SpSt-77. The sequence continues at coordinate 5,962 of JAGHZG010000015.1, forward strand.
TGGACTTCCATCGCCGCCTGGATAACTGTTTCTGTAATTCGATTCATCTCCTCCGCTTCTTTCAACAGCGCATTGTGTGCGGAAGAGGAGTCCATAAGCACTCCTTACAAAAAATCAAGTCTCTGCGTTCTCCGCGCTCTCTGCGATGAGTTGATGAACCAGTTCCTTAAATCGGTCGCCCCGGTGGGCGAAATCCCGGAAGGCGTCAAAACTGGTGCCGCCGGGGGAGAGGAGCACCACCTCTCCCGGACGGGCGACCCGTGTGGCGGCCTCCACTGCCTCCTCCAGCGTCCGCACTCGCTGGACTCCCTCCAGCCGCCCCGACATCCCCCGCGCTGCCTCCTCCACCTTCCCGGCGATCATCTCTCCGGCCTCGCCGAAGGTGATGAGGTAGCGGACCCGCCGGACGACCTCCTGAGCGAATTCCTCCCAGGGCAACTTCTTATCCCGCCCTCCGGCCAGCAGGACAATGGGCTCGGTGAACGACTGTAGCGCCGCCAAAACCCGCTCCGGTGCAGTGGCGATAGAATCGTCGTACCACTGGACCCCGCGCCACTCCCGGACCCACTCCAGCCGGTGCTCCACGCCGGGGAAGGTCCGGATCACCTGCCGCATCGCTTCCACCGGTATGCCCACCACCCCTGCCAGCGCGCAGGCGGCCAGGACGTTCAGCAGGTTGTGCTCCCCCCGCAGGCGGACCTCCGCCCGCTCGCAGATGACCTCCTCCCGGCCTCCCAACCGCAAGGCCAGTTGGCCGTTGGTCTTGTACGCTCCTTGGTCCACCTGGACCCCGCGACTGAAGAAGACGACGCGGGCCGGGGTTGCCAGCGCCATTGCGCGGGCATTGGCGTCGTCAAACCCCAGGACGGCCCAGTCCTCCGGCCGCTGGAAGGCGACGATGCGCCGTTTGGCCGCGATGTACGCCTCCATCGTCCCGTGCCGGTCCAGGTGGTTGGGCGTGATGTTGAGCACTGCGGCCACCGGCGGGCTCACTGTCACCAGTTCCAGTTGGAAACTGGAGAGTTCCATCACCACCAGGTCGTCCGGCGCGATGCGTTCCAGGTCGTCCAGGAGCGGGTTGCCGATGTTCCCGCCGACCCAGGTGGTGCGCCCGGCGGCCCGGCCCATCTCCCCCACCAGCACCGTTGTCGTCGTCTTGCCCGCGGAGCCGGTGATGCCGATGACGGTCGCCGGGCAGCGCTCCAGGAAGAGTTGCGCGTCGCTGGCCAGCGGGATGCCCTTCCGCCGCGCCTCCACCAGCAGCGGGATGTCCAGCGGCACCCCGCCGCTGACGCAGAACAGGTCGGTCCCTCGCAGGAGCGACATCGGGTGGCCGCCCAGGGCGTAGCGGACGGGCAGGTCGGCCAGCGCCGCCAGCGCGTCGGCCAGTTCCGCCTTCGTCTTCAGGTCGGAGACGGTGACCTGGGCCCCGGCGCGGGCCAGGAAGCGGGCCATCGCCACCCCCTGGCGGGCCAATCCCAAAACCACCACCCGCTTCCCGGCCAGGTCGCGGGTGGGCGAATCGGACATAGACTTCCTCATTCCCTCATTGGTCATTCTGTCATTGGTCATTCCGTTATGGGTCATTCCACCCAGATATGATCGGGCAGGACGGCACGGGAAGGGCGGACCTCCACTTCGCCGACCCGCGTCGGTTGGGCGCGGCCGTTCTCCCCCAGCAGAGTGGGATGCACGAAGCAGACCCGCGGCCGCTGGCCGTACTTCTGCTGGTAGCGGGCCACCGCCCGCTGGATTTTCTCGTTGATGCCCCGGTAGGGGTTATCGTCAAACCAGAGGAGACCGGAGTTCATAGGGCTTCCTCCCTCCGCGAGAGATACTTTTGAAGCATCTGTTCAAAGCGTCCCGCCCCTACGGGACAGTACTGGAGAACCAGTTCCCATCGGTCAGCGACATCGCGTAACCAACGCCGAAAATCCTCCTTGTCTGATGCAGAACTATTTCCACCTTTCAGTCTCTCAATCACCTCTTGCACATTCTTCGGAAGATGTTCTTCTGGCTTAGGTTCGCATTCCAGTTGGGGAGTTTTCGCTTTGCATCCGCTCAGGCCTGCACAGACCCAGGCTTCCAGTTTCTGGAGCATAATAGCCAGCACCACCCCTTCCGGCCACTCTCCTCGTTTGGCCCATTTCAGGGCAATACCGGAGACCTCCTCCCACTGGTCCTCTGCACTGGGCCTGCAAGGCTTTGAGGACTTTGCGACATCACCGTCCAGTTGAAGGACGATAGTGTCGAGTCCATCAAACTTCATGAAGATTTCCAGTTGACGCCCGTTTCGTACCAGCCATTGCTGAATTCCCGGATAGCCTCGAGTTTCCCTCTGCTCCCATTTGGGCTGGAGAGGGCTGATCTCTACATCCTCACCGCAGCGACTTTTGATAAGAATTTCCAAGAACGTGTAATCCGTCCACCCCTCCACAATCAGACCGACCCGCATTGCCCTCCTCCTCAGAACAAGACAGGGACTGCCCCCAACCAGCCCTGCAGCCACAGGTCTGAGAGAACCAGACCGTGCTCTTCCTTCAACTTCCTGGCTTCTTCAGTTACCGCAATGGGTCGAACCGTTGTAGCCCCTTTGCTGTCCCGTTCCACCGCAAACAGGCGTACCCCAGGGTCAAACAAAGGCAGACCATCCAGAACCATAGGGTCATGAGTCGTAAGCAGAACCTGGCGACGGGGTGACTCCTCAAGAAGGAGTTTGCAGAATGTACTTGTCAACTTCCTGACCAGCCACGGGTGCATGCCATATCCGAAATTGTCCACGGCCAGGAACGGCGGCAGATTCGGATGAAGAGCAAGCGCCAGGGTAAAAAGGACGTAGAGGACCCCTTCGCTGGCGTCGTAGGCTGTAATTTGATTTCTCCCTCCCCGCATCCGCCTGTCAGTAAATACGATCACTCGCCGTGTGGTAGGCAATGCAGGAGGGATGCGGGCTTTCGTAGGGGGCAGTACTTCAACTTTTTCTACCCAGTCCACCATTTCCTGAAGGTGCCGGACCACTTTCTCCCCCTGCGGCGAATTGAGCAAAGATTCCAGTAACTCAGTGAATCCTCCTCCGGAAAGTCCAAGAGGTGAGAGGGGCATAGGGTCAGGCTGGATTCCCCGCAGCATGGGGGTCAGAGGTGTGAAAATGACGAAACTTCGCAGAGCCTCCAGAACCTCTACCCCTTCTTCTGGCAGGTAGAGATAGGCCATGCGGACATATCCCTGTTCTGGCCGGGGCTTTTCGGACCGTCTGCCTCGCCCGAATCGCATCCGTCCAGGCCCCCTTCCCAGTACAGGCGTTCCGCCCACCTGCAAATTTTCCGTGGTGTATTGCCAACTGGGGCGTGGCTTTTCTATCGGATTATCCAGCCCCACCCGATAGAGGACTCCCTGTGGCCCATCCCCACCTACGGCTTCCAGAGTAATGACTCTACGGAACCGAATGTCCTGCAAAGAGACTTTGTAGAGCGCCGGCAGCCCCCAGCGCACTCCCCTTCGGCTAAGATAGGCGTCATCTACGGCCCCCTCCACCGCCGCACCCAGGACACCAATGGCCTCCAGCAGATTGGTCTTTCCAACCCCGTTGGGGCCAATGAACACATTGACCTGCCCTAACTCTATTTCTGTGTCTACAATGGATTTAAAGCCCTGAATGCGTATTTTGCGGATCATTGTTCCTCCTCAACTTTGAAATCTCCACCACCAGGGTGCTCACCAATACCTGCCCCCGGTTCATTCCGGCTGGCTCTGGGATGCGCGCCGGCTCACCGGTCCAGGCCAGAATCCCCTCGGCAGCCAGTTCCCACATTCGTCCTTCCAGGTCCGGCGGCCACGTTTCCTTCCCCGAAGGCACAACCGGCACCAGACGGGCCACCGGTTTCCCCCGGTCCGTCACCACAAAGGCCCGCCCCTGGCGAATGGCCCGCAAGTAGTACCCCAGCCGGTTTTTCAGTTCCCGTATCCCTACTGTCTCCATGCGTTCCTTTCCACTGCCTGTGGTCCCCTATGTTGCCAGCAGGGCCAGCAGTTCGCGCACCCGAACGATGAAATCCCCGGGCCGCAGGACGGTGACCGAGGGATGGCCGGGCTGGAAGTGCCGAAGGTTGAAGGTCACCAGCCACGGGCACCTTTCCCGGACGGCGGCGACCAGAATCGGCAAATCCTCCGGGTCGGCCAGGCCCGTGTAAGGCTCCAGGTCGTCCGGTGTCGGGTCGGGCACCACCTGCAGGGACCGGTGGACGATCATCTGAAAGGCCGGGATGGCCTGGGGTAATTTCTCCGCCAGATTCCGCTCCCCTTCGGTAACGGCCTGCCGGGAAGTCATCCCCTCTATCAGCGTGATTTCGGCCATCCGCAGAAGGAGCAGACTGGCCCCGTGCTCGCCCGGGCTGGCGGCCCCGGCGAAAAGAACATCCGCATCCACAAAGACGCGCGGTTTAGACGGTCTGGCGGACACCGTACTTTTCCCGGTAATACCGCTCTCGCTGTTCCCGCAGGCTGGATAACAGGTCCTCTATGCTCAGCCCGGCTTCCAGACGCATCCGCTCAATCTCCCGAGCCAGTTCCGGCACCATCGGCACCATCGGCGTCAGCACAAAAATGCCATCCAGGTCCACCAGGCGAAAAGTGTCCCCGGGCCGGATACCGTACTTCTCCCGCAGTTCGGCCGGCAGGGTCAACGTCCCCCGTTGTCGCACCTGAACCGTCGCGCTCATGTCCCTATCTCCTTGTCTGCATTTCTGCAACGGCTGATTTTCTGCAAGTATACACCTGCATACCCAATTCCACAAGCGGAACTACCCCGTAGCCCAGCCAGGCCTGTACACAGGCTGACAGCCTGCGCTACGTCATCTGCAGACAATAGAGCGGGCAGTACAGTTGGCCTCACAAGAGCGCCAGTGCGACGCCCGCCATCGCCGCCATCAGTTGGACCAGCCAGAAGCGCTGCACTACCTGTGTCTCCGACCAGCCTAACAGTTCAAAGTGGTGGTGGAGCGGGGCCATCTTGAAGACCCGCCGCCCCTGCCCGTAGCGCCGTTTGGTGTATTTGAAGTACAGCACCTGGATGATAACCGAGAGCACCTCCGCCACCGGCACCAACGCCACCACGGGCAGGATCAGCCACTGCCCGGTCATCAATGCCACGACCCCCAGGGTGGCCCCCAGGGCCAGACTCCCCGTGTCGCCCATAAACAACTGGGCCGGGTGGGCATTGTACCACAGAAAGGCGAAGCAGGCCCCCACCACGGTGAAGCAGAACCGCACCAGGTAAATCTGCCCCTGCAGGTAGGCGATGACCCCGTAGGCCAGAAATGTACTGGCGGCGATGATGCCCGCCAGCCCATCCAGCCCGTCGGTAAAATTCATCGCATTGGACGCCCCGATGATGACAAACATCGCCACCGGGATGTAGAAGAGACCGATGTCTATCTTCTGCGGGATGCCCGGGATCGCCACACTCCGCAGTTCCATTCCGAAGTGGAGCGCCAGGGCGATGCCGAAAGTCAGGATGGCTTCCCAGAGGAGTTTCTGGCGAGCCGTCAGCCCTTCGCCCCGGCGGATCCCTCGTACCCCGGCCAGGTCATCCACCGCGCCAATTATGGCGTAGACGACCATCACCCCCAGCGGCACCAGAATGGAGCGCCCCACCAGGTTCCGCTGGATCAGATTGTAGATGTTCAGCCCCAGCGTGATCAGGAGCACCGGCACGACGATCATCAGCCCACCCATTGTGGGTGTGCCCAGTTTGATCTGGTGGCCGCTGGGGCCGTCAATGCGGATGCGCTTGCCGATGCCGTAGCGGCGCAGCAGCCGAATCAGCAGCGGCCCCCATCCGACCGCCAGCAAAAATGAGATACTGGCCAGGATCAGCGCAAAGTCCATAATCGCTTATCGCTTATCGCGTATCGCGTATCGCGTATCGCTGATCGCGTATCGCTGATCGCGTATCGCGTGTTGCCAATCGCTTATCGCTTTCTGCTCCCCTGCCCATCTGCCCCTCCGCTCCCTCGCTCCTCTGCTCCCCCGCTCCCCTGCTCCTCCGCTCCTGTCT
>JAGHZG010000016.1 GCA_017743275.1 Chloroflexota bacterium
AGATGTGTATAAGAGACAGGGCCCAGGTGGGCGCCGATACCTGCTATGCTATCCCCGACGGGGACTTTCTGCGTCACGTGGACTCCATAGAGGTGGACCGGCAGGTGCTGGCTCGGTTGAAGGAGCGCTTCCTGCCGATGAAGGACGTTTTGGTGGAGGGGGCGATGCGGATGATGGGGGCGGATGATCCCTTCACCCGCGCTGCACTGGAGATGAGTCTGGAGAATATGGACCAGATGCTGGAGCCGGGAGCGGTCAGTGTGGAAGACTTCCGGCTGGCGCTGTGGATGACGGGCTTCCGCATTATCGTCAACATCCACGGCGAGGTGGTCCGCCTGGAGATTCCGGGATTGGAGTAATTCATACCCGCATGCGCACTGAACTGGCCTATCTGATGGTCTTTGCCACTGCCGCGCTCTCAGCGCTGGTCCTCACGCCGCTGGCGGCGCGCCTGGGGCGCCGCTGGGGAATGATGGCCTCTCCTGGGGGACGCCGGAGGCATCAGGGAACGGTCTCCCGAGCCGGCGGGATGGGCATATTCTTCCCTTTCCTGCTGGCGCTGGCGGTCGGGCTGGCGCTACAAATCCCCACCGCGGACCCCAACGAGCCCCGACGGTTGCTGGGATTGGTCCTGGGGAGTATCTGGATGTTTCTGGTGGGCCTGGCCGACGACCGCTGGGACCTCTCGCCCCGGTGCCAACTGCTGGCCCAACTGGTTGCCGGAGTCATCGCCATCGCCACTCTCATCTTCATTGAACGGGTCAACAATCCCCTGACGGACCAGGTGGTGGTCTTCCCCATGCCGGTGGTGATCGTGCTGACCCTCTTCTGGATCGCGGGGATGATCAACACGGTTAACTGGCTGGACGGCCTGGACGGGCTGGCGGCAGGGGTCGCGGTCATCCTGTGCGGGGTCCTGGCAGTTCACATGCACCGGGTGGGACAGCCCAGCGTGGCCCTTCTCCCCGTTGCCCTGCTGGGCGCGACGCTGGGGTTTCTTCCCTACAATTTCCATCCCGCCCGCGTCTTTATGGGCAGCAACGGCGCCTTCTTCCTGGGCTATGCCCTGGGGTGCCTGGGCATCATAGCCGGCGCGCGGGTCGCCACCGTCCTGCTGGTGATGGGCATCCCCATTGCCGACGTCGCCTGGCAGATTGTGGACCGGCTGCGCCACCGGCGCTCCCCCACCCAGGGCGACCGGGGACATCTCCATTTCCGCCTGCTGGACCTGGGACTGCCCCAGCCGGTCATCGTCCTGGCCTACTGGGCCTTCTGCGGTGTCTTCGGAGTACTGGCGCTGAGCGTCTCCTCCCGCCTCTACAAGTTGCTGGCCCTGCTGGCGCTGGGGGGTGCTGTCGTTCTGTTGCTGGCGCTGCTGGCCCGCCGCTCCTCGGACCGATAGGTTGCGGCGGCGGCCGAAGGCCGCCGCCGCAACTCCGTCTCTCTTCTACCCCAGGCGGGCCTGCAATTGCCACAGTTGCTCCCGCAGCCGCTGGGGGAGACGGTCGCCGAATTGGGCCAGGTGCCGCTCTATATCGGGAATCTCGGCCCGCCAGGCGTCCACGTCCACCCGCAGCAGTTCCCGCAGGTTTTCCGGCGGCATATCCAGCCCCCGCAGATCCAGGTCCTCCGGGCGCGGGAGGAGGCCGATGGGCGTTTCCACTGCTCCCACCTTTCCGTCCACCCGCGCGCACATCCACGCCAGCACCCGGCTGTTCTCGCCGTAGCCGGGCCAGAGCCAGCGGCCCTCGGGGTCCTTGCGGAACCAGTTGACGTAGAAGATGCGCGGGGCTTTATCTCCCAACCGGTCCCCCATCTGGAGCCAGTGGGCGAAATAGTCGCCCATGTGGTAACCGCAGAAAGGGAGCATGGCGAAGGGGTCGCGGCGGAGTACGCCGACGGTTCCGAAGGTTGCCGCTGTCTTCTCCGAGGACTGGGTCGCGCCCAGGAAGACGCCGTGGTCCCAGTTATAGGCCTCATAGACCAGCGGGACCATCGTCGCCCGGCGCCCACCGAAGATGAAGATGTCTATCGGCACTCCCTCCGGTTTCTCCCAGTCCGGCGAGATGACCGGGCACTGCGCGGTGGGAGCGGTGAAGCGGGCATTGGGATGGGCCGCCGGTGTGCCCCGGTCCGGCGTCCAGTCTTGCCCCTCCCAGTCAATGAGGTGGGGAGGCGGCTCAGGGGTCATTCGGTCCCACCAGACGTCCCCGTCGTCGGTGAGGGCACAGTTGGTGAAGATGACGTTTCCCCAGAGGGTGTCCATTGCGGCCGGATTGGTCCTGTAGGACGTGCCCGGCGCGACGCCGAAGAAACCGCTTTCAGGATTGATGGCGTAGAGGCGGCCGTCGGGGCCGATTTTCATCCATGCGATGTCGTCCCCCAGACACTCTGCCCGCCAGCCGGGGAGGGTGGGCCGGATCATCGCCAGGTTGGTCTTGCCGCAGGCGGAGGGGAAGGCGGCGGCGATATGGTACTGATGGCCCTCGGGGCTGATGAGGCGCAGAATGAGCATATGCTCCGCCATCCACCCCTCCCGTCGGGCCATGGCTGAAGCGATGCGGAGGGCGAAGCACTTCTTGCCCAGCAGGGCGTTGCCGCCGTAGCCGGAGCCGTAGGACCAGATGAGGTTCTCCTCCGGGAAGTGGCTGATGTACTTCTGCTCCATCGGGGCGCAGGGCCAGGGGACGTCTTCCTGGCCCGGCGCCAGCGGCGTGCCCACCGAGTGTAGACAGGGAACGAAGTCCGCTCCGGCCTCCAGTGCCCGCAGCACCTTCGTCCCCACGCGGGTCATGATATGCATATTGCAGACGACGTAGGGGCTGTCGGTGATCTGGACGCCGATTTTGGTCATCGGCGATTCCAGCGGGCCCATGGAGAAGGGGATGATGTACATCGTCCGCCCCCGCATACATCCCTCGTAGAGGCGAAGCATGATCGCTTTCAGTTCGTCCGGGGCGACCCAGTTGTTGGTGGGGCCGGCGTCGTCTTTGGAAGGCGTGCTGATGAACGTCCGGTCCTCCATCCGGGCGACGTCGCTGGGGTGGGAGCGAAAGAGGAAACTGTTGGGGCGTTTCTGCAGGGGGATGGCGCGTCCCTCGGCGACCATTTGGGCCATCAGGCGGTCGTATTCTTCCTTTGTGCCGTCGCACCAGTGGATCCGGTCGGGTTGACACAACCGGGCCATTTCCTGGACCCATTGGGTCAGACGATAGTTAGAGGGCATATGGAACCTCCATATGAGTGGGTGAAACGATGATTTTTGTTGCGGCGGCGAAGCCGCCGCAACAAAAATCATCGTTAATCTGGCAGCACCTTCCCCGGATTCATAATGTTCAGCGGATCCAGGGCCTGTTTGATCCGGCGATGGACGTCTATGGAGACCGGCCCCAGGGCCTGTTCCATATAGGGGCGCTTGAGGGTGCCCACGCCGTGCTCGCCGGAGAGAGTCCCCCCCAGGTCCAGCGCCACACCGAAAATCTCCCCCGCCATCACCTCCACCTTCTCCCACTGGGCCGGGTCCCGCTTGTCAAAGAGGATGTTCGGGTGCAGGTTCCCGTCCCCGGCGTGGCCGAAGATGACGATGGGGAGACCGTATCGCGCGCTGATCTCCTTGATGCGGCGGATGGCCTCGGGGATGGCGGAGCGGGGAACGGTGATGTCCTCCCCCAGTTTGTTGGGGGCCTTGCGGGCCAGGGACGGGGAGACGGACCGCCGCGCGCGCCACAACTGAGCCCGCTCCCTCTCATTTTGGGCCACCGTCACCTTCCGGGCGCCGTTGTCCCGGCAGACCCGCTCCACCGTCTCCATCTCTCGCCGGACCGCCTCCTCGTCCGAACCGTCGGTCTCTACGATGAGCATAGCCTCCACGTCCAGCGGGATCCCCAGGCGCATCGCCTCCTCAATGCAGGCGATGGCCGTCTCGTCCATCAGTTCCAGCGTCGCCGGGACGACGCCCGCAGAGAGAATCGCGTTGACGGTCCGGGAAGCGTCGTCCAGAGAGGGGAACTCCGCCAGCGCGGTGCGGACGTACTGGGGTTTGGCGATGAGTTTCAACAGCGCCTCGGTGATCACCCCCAGTGTCCCCTCCGACCCGACAAACAGGGAGGTCAGGTCGTAGCCGACGACGTTCTTGATGGCCTTGCCGCCAGTCTGGAGGATGCGGCCGTCGGGGAGGACGACGGTGAGGCCCATGACATAGTCGCCGGTCACCCCGTACTTGAGACAGCGGGGACCGCCGGCGTTGCAGGCGATGTTCCCGCCGATGGTGGAGTGCTTGTTGCTGGAGGGGTCGGGCGGGTAGAAGAGGCCCCGGGCCTCCACCCAGGACTGCAGGTCGGCGGTGATAATGCCTGCCTCCACCCGCACCGTTCGGTTGACCTCGTCCAGTTCCAGGATGCGGTTCATGCGGGTGAGGGAGAGGGCGATGCCGCCGGAGAAGGGGACGGACGCCGCCGCCAGCCCCGAGGCCATTCCCCGGGGGACGACGGGCACCCGATACTCGGCGGCGACCCGGATCACCGCCGCCACCTCCTCTGTGGACTCCGGCAGAACGGCGACGTCGGGCAGTTGCTGGGCGAACGTGCCGTCGTAGGAGTAGGCGATGCGGTCCTCTATGCTGGTGAGGACTTTAGACGGCCCCAGAATCTCCTGCAATCGGGCAATCCAGACTTGCTCGCTCATACGGGATTCCTTTGATTGTCAACACGAAGACACAAAGACACGAAGAATCAGCAAGCGTAATTTGTTAATTGTTCAAGTCTTTGTGTCTTCGTGTCTTTGTGGTTTTTACTTCATCGCCTCCAGCACGATTTCGGCGATGTCTTTGACCCGCAGCCGGAGGCGTTCGGTGCGGGCCGCATTGAAGAGGGTGCGCTCGCACTGCTGACAGGCGGAGACAACAACCTGCGCACCGGTCTCCGCCGCCTGGCGGATGCGCCGGGCCGCAACGGCCTGGCTGAGCGCCGGGTCCATGCTCTCCAGGTTGCCCCCGCCGCCGCAGCAGTGGGACCCGCCCTGGTTCTCCGGCATCTCCACCAGCCGGATGCCGGGGATGGCCCGCAGGACCCGCCGCGGCGCGTCAAAGATACCGCCCTTGCGGCCCAGGTCGCAGGGGTCGTGGTACGTGACCACCTGCTCCGGCAGGTTCTCCCCCAGCGGCACGCGCCCGGCCTCCAGCAGGTCGGCCAGGAACTCCGTGGCATGGCGCACCTCAAAACCCAATTCCTCCCCCAGCGCGGCCGGGTAGGTGTGCTTCCAGAAGTGGAAGCAGGAGGGGCAGGTGGTGACCAGGGTGCGGGCGCCCGTGGCCCGGACAGCCTCCAGGTTGTGGCGCATCACGTCGCGGGCGGTCTCCAGGTCGCCGTTGATGGCTAAGGGGTAGCCACAGCACCACTCCTCGGCTCCCAGCAGGGCGTATTCCACCCCGGCTCCCTCCAGGACCTGGGCGAAGGACTGGGGGATGCCGTAACTGCGGGGGAAGAGCGCGCCGACGCATCCGACGAAGTAGACCACCTCCGCCTGCGTCTTGCCCAGGCCGGTGGGCGGGGTGGGGAGGTTCTGGGTCCAGAGGAGGCGGCTTTCGGGTGGTTCGGCGGAGATGTTGTGGCTTTCGGCGATACGCTGGTTCAGGGCCACCAGTGGCTGGGGCAGGAGCCCCAGGTCGGTCATTTCGCCGCGGGTCAGTTCCAGCACCCGGTCCACCGTGACGCCGCTGGGGCAGGTGAAGGTACAGGCGCCGCAGAGGAGGCAGCGGAAGAACTGGGCCGCCGTCCGGTCGGTGGGCCGTTCCAGCAGTCCCTCCCGGACTGCGCGCATCAGGGCCACGCGGGCGCGGGGGGAGTCGGTCTCGTTCAGCGTCACCCGGTAGGTCGGGCAGACGGGGAGGCACTGGCCACAGCGGATACAGTGCAGGTATTCCTCTTCGGAGACGCGGCGGGTTGCAGACATCGGGGTTTCCTCCAGATGGGGGTGAGATGGGGGCGGGGCGGGCGGCGAAGCCGCCCGCCCCGCCCCGAATCCGCCGGCTGCTATGCCCCAAACTTGGTCAGCCGGCCCGCGTAGGCCATCGCCAGTGGCATCAGGTCCACATGGCGGATGTGTCCCAGGCCGCCCCGCATACAGGCCCGCTCGCCAAATTGCGTCACGTCGTCTGGGCAGGCGTAGCGGGACCAGAGGAGCACGGGGAGTTCGTGCCAGGAGTGGGCCTTCCAGAGGGCCGGCGTGGAGTGGTCGCCGGTGACGATGATCACATCGGGCCCCAGTGCCAGGATGTCCGGGATCAGGCGGTCCACGTGCTCAATGACCTCCACCTTGCGCTGGAAGTCGCCGTCCTCCCCGGCGCTGTCGGTCTTCTTCACGTGGAAAAAGAAGAAATCGTATTCCGACCAGTGGGCCTTCAGGGTCTCTACCTGGTCCTCCAGCGTCTCGCCGGTGGGGAGGACGTCCATCCCGGCCAGTTTCGCCACGCCCCGGTACATCGGGTAGGTGGCGATGGCCGCGCAGCGCATCCGGTAGATGTCGGGCATTTTTGGCAGGCCGGGGTCTTTGGCCATGCCGCGCAGGTTGCAGCCGTTGGCGGGGTACTCATCGGCCAGGAGTTGACGGGCCTGGGCCAGCCACTCGTTCAGGAGTTCGGCGGTGCGGGCCGCCTCCGGACGAGTCGGGTAGACCGGGAGGGGCGGCTTGCCCACCTGCTGCGGGTCGGTCTCTGTGAGGCCGTCCTCCAGCCCCTCGCCTCGCAGGACCAGGACGAAGCGGTACTCCTTGACCGGCTCCACGAAGACCTGCACGTCGGGGAATTGGATCGCGCGGAGTTTGGCGCAGAGGCGAGCGCCGACCTCGGTGGGGATGCGACCGGCGCGCCGGTCGGTGATGACGCCGGTTTCGGGGTCCAGCGTGCAGAAGTTGCCGCGCGCGGCGATGTCCTGGGGCTGGAGGTCAAACCCGATGCCCAGGGCCTCCAGGACGCCCCGACCGATCTCGTAGCGGAAGGGGTCGTAGCCGAAGAGGGCCAGATGCGCCGGGCCGCTGCCGGGGGTGATGCCCGGAGCGATGGGGATGCTCATCCCGCAAATGGAGCGGGCGGCCAGCGCGTCCAGGTTGGGGGTGTGGGCCGCTTCCAGTTCCGTCGGCCCGCCAGGGGTTATCGGCAGGCCGCCCAGGCCGTCCATCACCAGAAGCAGAATCTTGCTTCGGCTTTCTACTGTCAGTTCCCGAATCCGTTCCAAAGAGTCCATGCGTCTCTCCTTTACACAAAATGCCTGGCTTGTAGTCTGTGACAGAGAATACGTTTTTCTTTCGTCTATCCTACCCTCATTCCCCCACCATGTCAAGTGACGTTTGACCGTAACTATTCAGGCTTCCTCACCCCTCCCCCGCCGCCTGCGGCGGCAGCAGCGAAGCCGCTGGGGGAGGGGTGAGGCTGAACAGTGACGTTTGACCAATGTCTCATTCGCCGTACATCATTGGGGTTGACATTCTCTCAGATCTGGATATAATTCGGGCGTGGTTAGGAAACTAACGACCGCAGCAAGGGGATGGGGAGAATTTTCAACCCTGCCGACCTGCGGCTGCTGAAATTGCTAACCTGGTTAATCCCGTTCAAATCAACAAAAATGCTGATTCTGGGGATTGAGACATCCTGTGATGAGACGGCGGCCGCGGTCGTCGCTGATGGCCGCCACATCCTCTCCAACGTGGTGGCCTCGCAGACGGACCTGCACGCTCGCTACGGCGGAGTGTTCCCCGAACTGGCCTCGCGCGCCCACATAGAGGCCATCGTCCCGGTGGTCCAGGAGGCGATGGCGCAGGCCGGGGCGACCTGGGACGACCTGACCGCCGTCGCGGTCACCGTCGGGCCGGGGCTGGTGGGGTCTCTGCTGGTGGGGGTGAACGTCGCCAAAGGGCTGGCGCTGGGGCGCGGGTTGCCGCTGGTCCCGGTCAACCACCTGGAGGCCCACCTGTACGCGAACTGGCTGGAATCGGAGTCGGAGGGGGCGGCCCCGCCGGACCTGGCTTTCCCGCTCCTGGTCCTCATCGTTTCCGGCGGGCATACAGAACTGGTCCTGATGCGGGACCACGGCGACTACCTCTATCTGGGGGGCACGCTGGACGATGCGGCGGGCGAGGCCTTTGACAAAGTGGGGCGGTTGCTGGGACTGCCGTACCCCGGCGGCCCCAGCATAGAGCGGGCGGCCCGTTCGGGCGACCCGGCCCGCTTCCGCCTCCCGCGCGCCTGGCTGGAGGGGACGTACGACTTCAGTTTCAGCGGGCTGAAAACCGCTGTTGCCCGCCTGATCCAGCAGCCGGGAATCCCTCCCCGTTTCATCCCCGACCTGGCTGCCGCCTTCCAGGAGGCCGTGGTGGACGTGCTGGTGACCAAGACAGTGGCGGCGGCGCAGGACTACGGCGCGACGGCCATCCTGCTTTCCGGAGGCGTCTCGGCCAATCAGGCGCTGCGGGCGACGATGCGGGCGCGCGCCAGCGTCCCCGTCTACTACCCGCCCCCCATCCTCTGCACCGACAACGCAGCCATGGTCGCCGCCTGCGGCTACTTCCGCTACCGGACCGGCACGCGGGCCGGTTGGGACCTGGATGTGGAGCCCGACCTGCGGCTGGTGTGAGTGACTCACACGGAGACACAAAGACACAAAGGGAAAAGGTTACTACCTACCAGTGGGCTTTCGGGCAAGCGCCACAAAAGACGCAGGCAAAGGCGCGCCCCTGTAGCGCAGGCCGCCAGGCCTGTATGCAGGCTGACAGCCTGCACTACGTTATCTGCAAACCGGTCAGGGTAGGTAATTACGGGAAAAGAACCCATTCTTTGTGCCCTTGGTGTCTTTGCGTCTTTGTGTGAGATTTTCCCTAAAGGAACTCCGTATGCCTGAACTGCCGGAAGTGGAGACCCTGGCGCGGGAACTGAGAGGGGCGCTGGTTGGGCGGAAAATTGTTGGGGTAGAGGTCCGCTGGCCGCGCATCGTCGCCGCGCCAGACCCGGAGACGTTTGCCCGGCGACTGGTCGGACGCCGCATCCGGGAAATCCGGCGCCGGGGGAAGTGGCTGCTCCTGGGCCTGGATGAGGGGGAGTGGCTGCTGGTCCACCTGCGGATGAGCGGGCGGCTGACGGTAGAGGACGCCTGTGCCCCAGACGATGTCCATACCCGGGTGGTCTTCCATCTGGGTGATGGGCAACGGCTGCGCTTCTCCGACCCCCGCAAGTTCGGGCGGATGGCGCTGACGGCCTGCCCGGAGGAGTGGCTGGGGGACCTGGGGCCGGAGCCGCCAGGCCTGACGCTGGAGCAACTGGCGGGGATGCTGCAGGGCCGTCGGGTCCGTCTGAAACCCCTGCTCACCGACCAGCGCTTCCTGGCAGGCCTGGGGAACATCTACGCCGACGAGGTGCTCTGGCGGGCCGGCCTGCACCCTCTCCGCCCCGCCGATACTCTAACGCTGGAGGAGACGGCCCGCCTGCACGGGGCCATACGGCAGGTCCTGGAGGAAGCGATTGCCCGCCGGGGCACCACGCTGCCGGACCAGCGCTACGTGCTCCCCGACGGGCGCCCCGGGGAGTTCGCAGCCCGCCTGGCCGTCTACGGGCGGGAGGGCCATCCCTGCCCCCGATGTGGTACCCCGATTGCCCGCACCCGCGTGGGAGGCCGGAGCGTCCACTTTTGCCCCCAGTGCCAGCGGTAAACGGCAATAAAAATAGACGTGCCAGGCACTTCCAGAATTGCCTGGCACGTCTATTTCGGCCGCTTCCAGAAGCAAATCATCTGCTGGGAGCGGAAGGTGACCTGCACCAGTTCCCAGCCCTGCTCACCGGGGCCGTTCAGGATGGCCTCTATCGCGCGCAGGAATGGATCCCCGGCGTCAAAATAGCAGATGCCTTCGGTGTCGCAGTAGAGCATCGGCGGCACCTGGGTCACCGGCTCCTGTAGCCAATGCAGGACTTCGTCGGCACTGTGCACGGTCACCCGATATTGCCAGCGGTTCATCGGATTCCTCCCCGTTACAACACCATCGGCTCCCGGTAGAGGCCAAAGACCTCCCGGAAGATGTCCATGATCTCCTGCAGGGTGGCGTAGGCGCGGACGGCGTTGAGGATATGGGGCATGACGTTCTCCGTCCCCTGGGCAGCGATGCGCAGCCGGTCCAGCGCCTGGCCCACGGCGCCGTTATCCCGCTCCGCCCGTACCCGGGCCAGCCGTTCGCACTGGCGCCGGTACCCCTCGGGGTCCATCTTCAGGAGGGGCACTTTCAGGGGCTCCTCAGCGACGAACTCATTGACGCCCACCACAATACGCCGCCGCTCGTCTATCTCCCGCTGGTAGCGGTAGGCGGCATCGGCAATCTCCTTCTGGAAGAAACCGGCCTCAATGGCTGGGATGACCCCGCCCAGCGCCTCAATGCGGGCAAAGTAGTCGTAGGCCTGCTGCTCCAACCGGTCGGTGAGGGCCTCTATGACGTAGGAGCCGCCCAACGGGTCCACAGTGTTGACCACGCCCGACTCGTGGGCGATGATCTGCTGGGTACGCAGCGCGATGGTGACGGCAAACTCGCTGGGCAGTGCCAGCGCCTCGTCCAGGCTGTTGGTGTGCAGCGACTGAGTCCCGCCCAGGACCGCCGCCAGGGCCTGGATGGCGACACGGACGATGTTGATCTCCGGCTGCTGGGCGGTGAGGGTGCATCCAGCGGTCTGGGTGTGGAAGCGCATCCACCAGGAGCGAGGGTTTTTGGCCCCGAAGGTATGGCGCATCTCCCGCGCCCAGATGCGGCGCGCGGCCCGGAATTTGGCAATCTCTTCCAGAAAGTCGTTGTGGCAATTAAAGAAGAAAGAGAGGCGCGGGGCAAACTCGTCTATATCCAGGCCGCGCCGCAGGGCCCAGCGGACGTACTCCATCCCATCGGCCAGGGTGAAGGCCAGTTCCTGCGCGGCGGTGGAGCCGGCCTCCCGGATGTGGTAACCGCTGATGCTGATGGTGTTCCACCTGGGGAGATGTTTGCTGCCGAACTCTATGGTGTCCGTCACCAGCCGCATGGAGGGTTCGGGCGGGAAAAGGTACTCTTTCTGAGCGATGTACTCTTTGAGGATGTCGTTCTGAATGGTCCCGCCCAGTTGGTCCATCCGGACCCCCTGCTTCTCCGCCGCTGCGATGTACATAGCCCAGATGACGGCTGCCGGACTGTTGATGGTCATAGATGTGGTGACTTTGTCCAGCGGGATGCCGTCAAAGAGAATCTCCATATCTTTCAGCGATGAGACGGCGACGCCGCATTTACCGAACTCCCCCTCGGCCTCCGGCGCGTCGGTGTCGTAGCCCATCAGGGTGGGCAGGTCAAAGGCCACGGAGAGGCCCGTCTCGCCGTGGGCCAGCAGGTACTTGAAGCGGGCGTTGGTCTCCTCGGCGGTGCCGAATCCGGCGAACATCCGCATCGTCCAAAGCCGCCCCCGGTACATGTTGGGGTGGATGCCCCGGGTGAACGGGTACTCGCCGGGGAAGCCGATTTTCTCCAGGTAGTCCCCCTCCACATCCAGGGGGGTGTACAGCCGTTCCACCGGCTCGCCGGAGGCGGTGATGAACTCCGGATACCGTTCCGGCTGACGGTCCAGCGTGGCCTTCAGGGTGGTCTGTTTCCACCGTTCCAGTTCGGCGGCAATCCGCTCTCGTTCCTGGTTCATCGCTCCTCCTTCGCGTTTCACGCTTCACGTTTCACGTTTTACGTTTCACGCATTACGTAATTCCATCCTCCGCTCCCACGCATCCCGCGCGGCGGCCTGCTCGGCGGCCTGTTTGGAGCGCCCCTCTCCCCGGCCGGCCACCTCATCCCCCAGGAGCACCTCGGCGACGAAGGTCTTGGCGTG
>JAGHZG010000017.1 GCA_017743275.1 Chloroflexota bacterium
TCAGGTTGGAGGGCTTCATATCCCGGAACACGATGGGCTGGGGCTTGTGGGTGTGGAGGTACGTCAGCACGTCGCAGACCTGAATGGCCCACTGAACCACCTGCGCCTCGGGGAAGAAGCCCTCGGTCTCGTTCAGCAGGGCCTCCAGGTCCTTCCCCTGGATCAGTTCGGTGACCAGGTACGCCCGGTCGCCCTCAATGAAGTAGTCGTAGACCTGGGGGATGGCCGGGTGGTTCAGGGTCGCCAGGATGCTGGCCTCCCGCTCAAAGTTCTGCATCATCAACGCCCGCACGCGGGGGTCGGTCGCGGTGTTGATCATTTCCTTCACCGCGCAGAGGCGCTGGACCTTGGAGAAGCGCAGGTCCTGAGCCTTGTAGACGGTGCTCATCCCCCCGGAGCCCAGGACGCCCAGGATGCGGTAGCGGCCCTGGAGAATCGTGCCCTCTGCCAGTTGCCCCGATCCGGGTCGCGCGGGCTCTCCCCGCCGTGCCGAATCGGGGGGCTGGGGAGCCTCCGCCCCGGGCCCCGGAGCGGGTATCCCCGTCAGGCGCGTGCTGCCGACCCGGGCGGCCAGCCCCGGCATCACCCGGGTGCTCAGGTCCTCCTTCGGTGGCGTCCCGGCGCCCTCCTGCGGGTCCTTATCCTGTCCCTGTGCCAATTCCTTTCTCCTTACGGCTAACCGCTGACGGCTGACGGCTCACTGCTAACGGCTCACGGCTAACGGCTAATATCTCCCCGATCAGCGACCACGGCCCGGCCCAGGTGATGCGCACGACGACCCGCTGACCCGTCAGGTCGCGGGGGTCCTCAAAGAAGACCAGTTTATCCGTGCGGGTGCGGCCCCACCAGCGGCCCTTCTTCCGTCCCTCCACCAGGACCTCCACCGACTGCCCGACCAGGCGGGCGTTGATCTCCCCGGCGATGCGGGCCTGCAACTCGTCCAGCGCCTTGCGGCGGCGCTCCTTCTCCTCCGGCGGGACGTCGTCGGGATAGCGGCGGGCCGCCAGGGTCTGAGGACGGGGGGAGTAGCGGGCGATGTGGGCCTTATCCAGTCGCAGTTCCGCCAGCAGGTCGTGGGTGCGCATGAACTGCGCCTCCGTCTCCCCCGGGAAGCCGACGATGACATCGGTCGCGATGGAGACACCGGGAATCGTGGCCCGGGCCCGCGCGATCAGGCGGCGGTAATCGTCGGCGGTATAGCCCCGGCGCATCCGGGCCAGCACCTCGTCGTCCCCGGCCTGGACCGGCACCTCCAGATGCTCGCAGACTTTGGGCAGACGGGCCACAGTCTCCAGCAGTTCATCCGTCATCCAGGACGGGTGGCTGGTGAGGAAGCGGATGCGTTCCAGGCCCTCTATCTCGTGGAGGCGCTCCAGCAACTCCACCAGAGGGGGACGGTCTGCCTGCGGGAAGAGGTCATACCCGTACCGGTCCACAATCTGCCCCAGCAGGGTGATCTCTTTGACCCCCTGGGCGACCAGCGCGCGGGCCTCGTCCAGAATCTCCTCCGCCGGTCGGCTGCGCTCCGGCCCCCGGCGGTAGGGGATGATGCAGTAGGTACAGGCGTGGGAGCACCCCAGGACGGCGGGGACGTAGGCAGCGACTTGCCGGCCCCGCTCCTGGCGCGGCAAGAGGAAGGGAACGGGGATGCGCCGGGCGGCGTCCTCTGCGGCCAGCGCCCGCCCCGCGTCGGCCAGCCCCCGCTCGGCCAGGTGGTCCAGCAGCGGCCCGGGGTCCGACGGCGGGGCGAAAACGTCCACCCACGGGAACCGCTCCCGCAGCGGCGCCGGGTCCCGGCGCCCCACCAGGCAGCCCATCAGGCCGATGACCACGTCCGGGCGGCGGGCCTTCAGGGGGCGCAGAGAACTCAGCCGCCCGTAGACCTTATCCTCCGCCTGCTGCCGGACCACGCATGTGTTCAGGACAATCACATCGGCCTCTTCGGCCCGGGAAACCGGAGCGTACCCCAGATGCTCCAGCGCGGCCGCCAGCCGCCGGGAGTCGGCTTCGTTCATCTGACAACCGATGGTCCAGATATGATATCTCATCTCCACAGAGAAACGCTGCTGCTTATTATACACGTTTTCGGGGAAGAGACAATCTTCTGACCCAGGGCTTATCAACGCTCTAACGAAGATGCTCGTAGTAAGCCACGAAGCGAAGCGGAGTGGCGTCCAAAAGGCTCGGAACGGCACTCCGCTGGCGCTCCGTGCCTGACTACGAACGAAAAATATTAGAGCGCTGATAAGCCCTGTAGGTAGTGACCCGGATTGACAGTTTCGCTGTTTTCCGTTAGAATACCCGCGATACCTGTTCCGCCTCATCCCTCCCCCAGCGGCTTCGCCGCCCGCCGCAGGCGGCGGGGATGGGGTGAGGAAACCCGAATGGTTACTGCCCGCGCAAAATTGCCAACCGACTTGTGGACAGTCGGCCTGTGAGTAACGAATCCCTGTCAGGAGGTTGAGTTGAAGGAGTACACGACCCCAAATATTCGCAACCTGGTTCTGCTGGGCCACGGCAGCAGTGGCAAGACGTCCCTGGCCGAGGCAATGCTCTTCGCCAGTGGCGCCATCAACCGTATGGGGCGGGTGGAGGACGGCACCACTGTCTCCGATTTTGACGAGGAGGAAATCCGACGGCGCATCTCCCTGAGCATGGCCCTGATCCCGGTGGAGTGGGAGGGATGCAAACTGAACGTCCTGGACACCCCCGGCTACCTGGACTTCATCGGAGAGGTCATCAGCGGCATCCGCGTCGCCGACCTGGCGCTGGTGCTGGTGGACCCCGTCGGCGGGGTGGAAGTCGGCACCGAACTGGTCTGGAACTACGCCGACCAATACAACTTGCCCCGCGTGGTGGTGGTCAACAAGATGAACCGGGAGAACGCCGACTTTGCCCGCACCCTGGAGGCGCTGCGGGACGCGTTCCGGCGCAATTTCGTCCCCCTCCAACTTCCCATTGGCGCGCAGGCCAGTTTCGCGGGAGTGGTGGACCTGGTCCGGATGCGGGCGCTGATGGGCCCCGAGGCGAAGGTCGCCGACATCCCCGCCGATATGAAGGCCCAGGCCGAGGAGGCGCGGGTCCAGTTGGTGGAGGCCGCCGCCGAGGGCGATGACGAACTCATTATGAAGTACCTGGAGGGCGAGGAACTGACGGAGGAGGAAATCCGACGTGGCCTGCGGGCGGCCATCCTGAAGGGAAGTGTAGTACCGGTCCTTGTGACGGCCGCGACGGAGAACATCGGCACGCGGGCTCTGCTGGACGTGCTGGTCGCCTATGCCCCGTCCCCCGCCGACCGGGGTCCGGAGAAGGCCGAGGGGCCCACCGGTGAGGAAGAAGAGATTGAGCCCAGCGACACGGCCCCTCTGGCCGCGCTGGTCTTCAAGACCGCCGCCGACCCCTATGTGGGCAAACTGACCTATTTTCGGATTTACGGCGGAATGCTGGAATCGGACACACGGGTCTGGAACAGCCGGGCCAACACCGAAGAGCGGCTGGGCACCCTCTACGTGATGCGGGGCAAGGAGCAGATCGCCGTCCCGCGCCTGCACGCGGGCGATATCGGCGCGGTCGCCAAACTCTCCGAGACCGTCACCGGCGACACCCTCTGCGACCGGGGCCACGCGGTGAAAATCCCCGGCCCCGTCTTCCCGCATCCGCTCTTCGCCGTCGCCGTCCGTCCCAAGAGCAAGGCCGACCAGGCCAAGATGGCCCCCACCCTCACCCGCATCTGCGAGGAGGACCCGACCCTGCGCTGGCGGCAGGAGCCGGGTACCCGGGAGACCATTCTGGAAGGCATGGGCGAGGCGCACGTGGAGATTGCCGTCCGGCGGATGGAGAACCGCTTCGGCGTCGGCGTGGAGACCTCTACCCCCAAAGTCCCCTACCGGGAGACCATTACCCGCGTCCACTCCGACTACTACCGGCACAAGAAGCAGACGGGCGGCGCGGGGCAGTTCGCCGAGGTCCACATGCGCCTGGAGCCGCTGCCGCGCGGGACCGGCTTTGAGTACGGATGGGAGGTCTTCGGCGGCGCCATCTCCTCTTCCTTCCAGCCGTCCATTGAAAAGGGCATCAAGCAGGTGCTGGAGAGCGGCGTCATCGCCGGGTACCCCGTCGTAGACGTGAAAGCGGTCGTCTACGATGGCAAGGAGCACCCGGTGGACTCCAAAGACATCGCCTTCCAGATTGCCGGACGGGAGGCGTTCAAGAAGGTGATGCTGGGTGCCGGGCCCGTGCTCCTGGAGCCCATCTACAAGGCGGTCATCACCGTTCCGGAGGAGTTCACGGGCGACGTGATGGGCCACCTGAACACCAAGCGGGCCCGCGTATTGGGGATGGAGCAGCAGGGAGGAAAGAGCATCATCACTGCCCTGGTCCCGCTGGCGGAGATGCAGCGGTACGCCACCGAACTGCGCAGCATGACCCAGGGGCGGGGGCTGTTCTGGATGGAGTTTGACCACTACGAGGAGGTCCCGCCCCACCTGGCGCAGCCCATCATAGAGGCCGCCAAACGGGAGCGGGAGCAGGAGCGGGAGTAGAGGAATGGATGGATTTTGCGGCGGCCGGAGGCCGCTGCAAAATCCATCCATTATCGCTTTGCCTGCCCGGTCGGGAAGAAACAGACCCCCACGGTTCCCGGGCCGGAGTGGACGGCCAGGGCCGGGGAGAGATTGGTGACGATGACCTCAATGCACTCAAAGTGTTCCAGCACCCGCTCCTGCAGTTGCCGCATCCGGTCCAGCGCCGCCACGTGGGTGAAGGCTACCTTGATGCGTGCCCCCTTCCCCACTTTTTCCTCCATCAGTTCCACCATTCGGGCGTAGGCCCGGGAGAGGCTGCGAGCCGTCCCCAAGGCAACGATCACGCCGTCCTCCATCCCGATGAGCGGCTTGATGTTCAGGAGCGTCCCCACCAGGTGCTGCGCCCGCCCGATGCGACCGCCCATGTGCAGGTAGCGGAGGGTGTCGGCGGTCTGAATCATCATCGCCCGGCGGGCCACCTCGCGCGCCCGCTCCACGACGTCCCGCAGACTCTGCCCGGCCAGGGCCGCGCGCGCGGCCTCTATGGCGGCCCAGCCGTGCGCCATCGCCACCTGCAGGGTGTCCACGACCTCCACCTGTAACTGGGGCAACCGTTCTTTGATGATTTCCACCGCCGCCCGGCAGGACTGAAACGCCCCGCTCCCCTTAGAGGTCATCGTCAGCGCGACGATTTCGCGCGTCCGCTCCGCCAGCCGTTGCAGCCCGCTCAGATAGTCCCCCGGGCTGGGGTTGGACGTCGTCGGCAGGGTGTCTGCCCGCTCCAGGTACCGGGCCAGCGTGTCGGTGTCTATATCCACCTCGTCCCGCAACGTCTCCAGGCCGCGATGGACATAGTAGGGCACCAGTTCTATGCCCAGTTCCTCCGCCAGCGGCCGGGGAATGCTGGCGGTGGTGTCGGTCAGAATGCCCACAGTGGCCATCTCTTCCTCCAAAAAGGTCATTTCACCGCCGAGACGCAGAGTACGCAGAGGCTATATATAGAACTCTGCGCTCTCGGCGTCTCTGCGGTGAGTTTTTGCCGTGAAGTCACGAATGAAAATAAAAATTCGTGTCAATTCGTGAAATTCGTGGCCCCTTCCAATTAAACCCCAGAATGGGGAAAAATGCAACTGGCTCTTTACGGGCACCGCACGATGTCCTGCGCCCAGAGGCAATCGGCGCAGGACGGGCACCACCCCCAGCAGCCATCGTTGGATTCGGCGATGTCGCAGGTATCCCGGAGTGGACAGTCCACGCACGAGGGGAAGTGGAAGCCCCGCACCTCGGCCCGGAAGCGGACGTATTCGCCCGAGGTCCAGATGTCCGCCAGACTCTGCTGCTGGACGTTGCCCAGGACGTAGCGGGTCACGTTCTTGCGGCGGCCGAAGATGTAGTAGGGGTACGTGTGGGAGAGGGCGTAGCAGGGGCTGACCCCGCCGTCCCACCCCACCACCAGCGCCTTCCCGGCGACAAAGCGGCAGCGCCGCTCGGCCCCCCAGTTCATCCGGGGCAGTTCCACAATCCCCCAGAGGAGCCAGCCGCCCACGTTCAGCGCCCAGCCGGGGGGAAGGGGAAACGACGGCGTCTCGTCCCGCCCGTACAGAGCATCGGCGGCCATCTCCGGGGTGTGGGGCAGGACGTGGGTGACCAGGACCCGGTTGGCCTCCAGCCGACGGGCCAGGTCCGAAAGCGCGGGCAGGTCGTCCACGTTCCGCCTCAGGGCGACGAACTCCAACTGAATCCGCGGGAGCGTCTGGCCCCGTTCCCGCTTGATGCGGTTCAGGACCTCCACGTTCTCCACCACAGTCCGCAGGTCGGCGCCCCGCCGGACGTCGGCGAAGACCTCCGGACGGGCCCCGTCCACGGAGACGCTCAGGACATCCGCCCCGATGTCCACCAGCGCCCGCGCCCGTTCCTCATCCAGCAGCGTGCCGTTGGTGCTGACGGTCACCCGGACCCCCAGGCCCTTCACCGCCGCCAGGTAGTCCAGAAAGCGGGGGTGGGCGAAGGGCTCCCCGTACCCGCCGAAGAGGACCTCCCGCAGGTCGGGCAGTTCCCGCATCCCCTCTAACACCCGCCCGAAGGTCGCGTCGGTCATATCCGCCAGCGGCTCCCCCCAGACGTTGCGGACGCAGGTACGACAGGCCAGGTTGCAGCGGGTGGTCACTTCCAGATAGACTTTGCGGACGTCGGGGCGGAGCGGGAAGAGAACGATGCCCGTCTCCGTCCCCTCCACCAGCAGTTCCCCTCCGGCCTCCAACCCCCAGCGGCGCCGCAGCCCCTCCGGCAACACCACGCGCCCTTCCGCATCCACCTTCACCTTCATCTCCCCTCACTTTTTACGTTTCACGTTTTACGTTTCACGTTTTACGTTTCACGTTTTACGTTTCACGCTTCACGTTTCACGTTTCACGTTTCACTCCCCACGGCTCCTCAAACTCCAGCACGAACCTCCCATACCCGTCCACGTAGAAAATCATCTCCTTCGCTCCCGGCTTCAACATTTCCAGCAGTTTGCGGGAGACGTAGACGGTCAGGTCATCGGCGGAGAAGCGGACGAAGTCGTCGGGGTTTTCGGGTTCGCCCATCCGACCGGATGAGCCCTCAAAGAAGATTCATCAATCCAGGCAGACGAGGCGGCGGGCGATGTTCAGCACGCCGCCCCGCTGACGGATGAAGTCCTGCAGCCAGGCTGAGGGAATCCGGACATTCATTAGAGCACCTCCCAGCGGTCACAGCGCCCGCCCCAGCGGGCCATCACCTGCCCGTCCATCCGAATCTGCGCGATCTCGCACAGGTTGGGACAGGCGCGGCACTCAAACGAGGTCGTCTGCACATCGGCGTGGACGACGTCAAAGCCCCGGAACTGGCTGGGCCGGCCGTCGCTCCACTCCCGCGCCAGCAGCGCCGCGCCCAGGGCCCCCATCACCTCGTGGTGCGGCGGGACGAGAATCTCCGTCCCCAGGGCCTCCCGGAAGGCCCGCACCACCCCGGCATTGGCCGCCACCCCGCCCTGGAAGACCACCGGTGGCTCTATCGTCTTCCCCAGGGCCAGGTTGTTCAGATAGTTCCGCACCAGCGCCTGACAGAGGCCGTAGAGGATGTCGTCCACCGGGAAGCCCATCTGCTGCTTGTGGATCATATCCGACTCGGCGAAGACGGTGCAGCGGCCGGCGATGCGCACCGGGTTGGACGACCGCAGGGCCCGCCGCCCCAGTTCCTCAACGGGGATGCCCAGCCGGTACGCCTGCTGCTCCAGAAACGACCCCGTCCCGGCCGCGCAGACGGAGTTCATCGCGAAATCCACCACGACGCCGTCCCGGAGCAGAATCAGTTTGGAGTCCTGCCCGCCGATGTCTATGACCGTGCGGACATCGGGGACGAAGTGCAGGGCCGCCACCGCGTGGGCCGTAATCTCGTTTTTGACCACGTCCGCGCCGACAATGGCCCCCGCCAGTTGGCGGCCACTCCCGGTGGTGCCCACCCCCAGGACGCGGACCCGCGAGGGGAGCAGAGTCGCCATCCGGCTCAGCCCCTCCCGGACCGCCTGGACAGGCTGTCCGGCGGTGCGGAGATAGTCCGAGGCGACCAGGTTCCCCTGGGGGTCCACGGCTGCGAACTTGGTCGTCACCGAACCCACGTCAACGCCCAGGAACACCTCATCCATCGGCCTTCCTCCAGCGCAGCATGTCCACGAACGCTTCCAATCGGGTGACCAGACCGGCCTCACCGCTGTGCTCGTCCAGCACCAGGGCCATCATCGGGACGCCCGCCTCCTGGCACAACTGCCGGACCTCGTCCACCAGGACCGCGTCCGGCCCGCAGCCGAAAGCGACCACGGCGATGACGCCCCGCACGCCCCGCTCCAGCGCCAGGCGGGCCGCGCCGACCAGTTCGTGCTCAAAGGCCCAGTAGTCCGCTCCCGGCTGGGGGCCCAGCCGCTCCGGGGTCAGCGGGTTCACCCCCAGGCGGGCCAGCCGGACCAGCAGTTGGTGGTTGATGAACGGGTCGTACAGGTTGTAGGGGTGCCCGACGACGGCCACCGGGATGCCGTAGGGGGGCCAGGGCGGAGCCTTCCCCGGACGGTCAAAGTCGGCGGGGGTCAGGCGGCCCTCCTGCATCGCCTGACGGGCGGCGCGGTAGGCGTCCCAGGCCGCCGTCACCGCGTCGCGCAGGGTCAGGGGATTGCGGCTGAAGGGTGCCCCAGCCTCCAGCACCAGCGACAGCAACGCGCGGGCCTCTTGTGCCAGGTCTATGTCCGGCGCAATGAGTGGTGGCAGGTCCGGCATCGTGGCCCGCAAGAGGTCGGGCAGGCCGATCTGCCGGGCGCAGTTGGTGGAGCCGGGGGCCAGGCGCTGGATAGAGGGCACCAGCAACTGGTCCACCTGCCCGACCAGCGCCCGGACGTGGCCGTAGAACAACTTCATCGGGAGACAGGTCTCCGCCACAGCGTAGCGCAGTCCCGCCTCCAGCGTGGCCCGGTTCGTCGGCGGAGAGACGACCAGTTCCACGCCCAGGCGGTCAAAGAAGGCCGCCCAGGCCGGGTGGAACCGGTAGAAGGAGAGGGCTCTGGGGACCCCGATGCGCATCGCTCACCTCCGCCGTCGGCGGGCCGACCAGAGCATGTCCACGAAGGCCTCCAGACGGGTCATCACGCCCGCCGCGCCGGTCTGCTCGTCAAAGGAGAGGCTGAGGACGGGCACGCCCCGTTCCCGCTGCAGGGCGACCAGCGCGCTCTGGGCCACGGTCTCCGGCGTGCAATTGAAGGGGGCCACGTGGATCAGGCCGTCCACCTCCCCCTCGGCCATCAGCGCGGCCTCCGCGACGGTGGAACGGGCGAACCCGCCCACATCTCGCTTCAGGTAGCGGCTCCCGGCCCGCCGGGCCCGTCCGCCCCGGTCCATCCGCAGGAAGTCGGGCAGGGGCAGGCTGACGCGGCCCGTGTAGCGGAACCAGCGGCGGACCTCCACCCCCATCCGCCCCAACTGGACCTCCAGGTTGTGGTTGAGGAAGGGGGTCAGAATGGTGTAAACGTCGCCCACCAGGCCGATGCGCAGGACCGGACGGTCTTCGTCCAGGCCCACCGCGTTCAGCAGGCCCAGGATGTCGTCCCGCTGCTCTTCCAGTTCCTCGCGGGTGCGCAGCGCGGCGATGCGCTCCCAGGCTGCGGCATAGGCCCGGTCCGCCGCGCCCCGTTCCCGCTCCCGCGGCCGCGCCACCAGCACGCCTGTCTCCAGCGCGTCGGTCAGGTCCAGCAGCGCCAGCAGGAAACGGATCGGCTCCACCAGTTCGGTGGCCGGACGCCCGTCGGCAAAGGCGCGGGTCAGGCGGAAGATGTCCCGGTGGACGTGGTAGAGGTCCAGCGTGTGGACGCGCACCGCGAACCCCCACTCCTGGAGACGGCGGGCCTGCTGGGCGACGGAGTAGCCCAGGCGGCAGGTGCCGGGCCCGCCCAGCATGACGATGTCGGTGGCGCCCCGCTCCGCCGCCTCCACGTAGTTGCCGAAGAGGAGTTTGCAGGGGATGCAGATCATCTCCGGCGAGCCCTGCACGCCGATGTCCAGGGTACGGCGGGACGTGGGCGGCGGGGTGACCGTCTCCACCCCCAGCGCGTGGAGGTAAGTTTCGGCCACTCGGCTTAGGAAACCCAGAGGCGGGAACGCCACGCGTCGGGTCATCCCGTTGCTCCTCCCTACCGTTTGGGGCCAATGGCGGGCAGGTCCACGTCTATCAGCGCGGCCAGTTCCTCCCGCTGCGGCGCGTACTGCGGGTCCTCAAAGAGCGGCGTGCAGGCCTCCAGCCGGACCTGCCCGGCGGCCAACTTGTTGGCGAAGGCGAAGCAGGAAGCCTCGCCGCAGGCCTTGCAGTTGGTGCGCGGCAGGAGTTTGTAGACTTCCAGGCCGGTGGGACGGCGGCGGGTCTCGTAGTTGGGCTCAATCTGGTCCCGCCGCTCCCAGGTACGGTTGACCAGGGCGATGATTCCCTCTATTTCCTTGATCGCCGCCTCCCGGTCCTCCACGTTGCTGACGCCAATCTGGTTGGGCTGGAAGACGACGTAGTGGCCGGCCTTGCGCCAACTCACCGAGGGGACCGCCGGTTCGTAGACCGCGCCGCGCAGGGTGGCGTTGAGGTACGGGAAGACCTCCCGGATGTCGTTAGGCAGGTGGGCGTTCGCGCTGAAGCGCTCCGCCCCCGGCTCGCAGGGCGGCGTGAAGACCTCCAGGTCATACTTTTCTATCAGCATAACTCCTCCTTGCATCGGATAGAGGGTGAGGGTATAATAGCACAGGGGACAGGAATATGGAAGCGGTAGAACGGGAACTGCTGGAAATTCGGACCCGGCTGGACCGGCTGGAGCAGCGAGTCCGGCAACTGGCGGGCGAGGAGGTGGAAATCTCTCCGCCGACGCCGGGCATCCCGCCGGACCCCCAGCGTCTCCTGGCCTGGCTGCGGGCCCAGGGGCTGATCCGGGAGCCCACCCCTGAGGAGCGGCGGCTGGCCGAGGAATGGGACGCGTTACCCGAGGAGGAGAAGGAAGCCCACATCCGTCTGATGCATAGTTTGGTCCTTGACCCACCCCTCAGCCAGATTATCATAGATAACCGCCGGTGAGCATGGCTCTCTACTATTTTGACGCCAGTGCGCTGGTCAAGTACTATGTAACCGAGCCGGGAAGCACCTGGGTCCGCTATCTCGTGGAAGATTGGGATACCCGGACCGCCCGATGGGCTCACACGATTTTTGCTGCAGAAATCACGCGCGTAGAAGTCGCTGCAGGTCTGGCCGTGATAGAGCGCACGGGGCGGATTCGGAGAGCCCAGCGGGACCGGGAATATCGGCGTTTTGCCAGCCAGTTTGTCTACCGATATACGGTCATTCCCCTGACCACAGCAGACCTGGAATACGCGGCAGATTTGACCCAGCACCACCCCCTGAAGGCCTACGACGCCGTCCAGTTGGCCGTCGCCCTGCGGTACGCCAGCATCCTGGCGGCCCTCGGGCTTCCCCTGACCTTCGTCAGCGGGGACGCGACGCTGCTGGCCGCGGCGCAGGCCGAAAGCCTCCCCACCGAGAACCCCTTTGACCACGTCGCCCCCGAGGATACGCCGGGCCCGCCCTGAGAGTATATCGGAAAATCTGCCAGCCATATTTCCTCACCCCTCCCCCACCGCCCTCGGGCCGAAGGCCCTTCGGGCCGAGGCCTGTGGCGGCACCTCTTCCCCTCTCCTGAACTTCGTTCAGGAGAGAGGAGGGGGTAGCGGCGAAGCCGCTGGGGGAGGGGTGAG
>JAGHZG010000018.1 GCA_017743275.1 Chloroflexota bacterium
ATTTCAAGACCTTCCGCCGCATGCCGCTGGTGGAGCAGTTGCTGGCCCAGTTTGGGATTGAGAAAGAGCGCTTCCACTGGGGATGGATTTCCGGCGCCGAGGCCGTCAAGTGGGCCCAACTGACCCACGAGTTCACTGAGCGGGTTCGGGCCCTGGGCCCCCTGAACTGGTCGCGCCAACTGGAGAGCAAGGAGGAGTGAGAGTATGGCACACAACGGGAAACTCAAACTGGGCCTCTACTGGGCCGCTTCCTGCGGCGGCTGTGAAATCGCCATAGTGGAACTGCGGGAGAAAATTCTCCTGCTGGACGAGGCGGCGGAGATTCTCTTCTGGCCCGCCGCAATGGACTTCAAGGTCAAAGACGTGGAGGGTATGCCGGACGGCCATCTGGATGTCTGCCTCTTCAACGGCGCCATCCGCACCAGCGAAAACGAAGACATGGCCCACCTGCTGCGCCGGAAGTCCAAAGTGCTGGTGGCGTTCGGCTCCTGCGCACACGAGGGCTGCATCCCCGGCCTGGCCAACTTCTTTGAGAAGAGTTCCGTCCTCCGGCGGGTCTATCTGGAGGTGCCCACGGTGGAGAACCCGGAGGGGGTCATCCCCCAGCCGGTCACTCGGGTGCCCGAGGGGGAGATAGAGATTCCCCTCTTCTACAACACGGTCAAGACGCTGGACCAGGTGACGGAGGTGGACTACTTCGTGCCCGGATGTCCGCCGCAGCCGCACCAGATATGGGCCGTGATAGAGGCCATCCTCAGCGGCCAACTCCCCCCGAAGGGGAGCGTGGTCGGCGCCAACGAAAAGACCGTCTGCGACGAGTGCCAACGCATCCGGGAGGAAAAGCGAATCCGGAAGTTCTACCGCTACCACGAAATCATCCCGGACCCGAAGCAGTGTCTGCTGGAGCAGGGCATCATCTGCGCGGGAGTGGCTACCCGGGGAGGGTGTGGGGCTCTCTGTCCCCCCGTCAACCAGCCCTGCCGGGGGTGCTACGGGCCGCCGCCCAACGTCACCGACCAGGGCGCGGCACTGCTCTCGGCCGTCGCTTCGGTGGTGGACGCCGACACCGAGGAGGAGGCGGCCCGCATCGTGGGCGAAATCCTGGACCCGGCGGGCACCTTCTACCGCTTCAGTCTGCCGGCCTCAACCCTGCACCGGGCCAGAGTAGGGTAAGAGGCAGGAAGCAAGAGGCAAGAAAATCCTGCATCCTGCACCCTGCATCTTGCATCTTGCATCTCGCATATTGCATCCTTTGAGGAGAAGCCCTATGCAAAAGATCAGCATTGACCCCATTACCCGTCTGGAAGGGCACGGCAAGATAGACATTTTCCTGGATGAAGAGGGGAACGTCGCCAATGCCTACCTGGTCATCCCCGAACTGCGGGGGTTTGAGAAATTCGCCGAGGGGCGACCGGTGGAGGAACTGCCGGACATCACCCCCCGCATCTGTGGCGTCTGCCCGGAGGCCCACCATATGGCCTCGGTCAAGGCCTGCGACGCGGTCTACCACGTGGAGGTTCCGCCCGCGGCGAAGAAACTGCGGGAACTCTTCTACTCTGCCTTCTACGTCGCCGACCATATGACCCACTTCTACATCCTGGCCGGCCCTGACTTCGTCCTGGGGCCCGACGCGCCGCCAGCGGAGCGGAACATCCTGGGCCTGATCCACAAAGTCGGTGTGGAGGTAGGCGGCCGGGTTATCCGCGCCCGGGGAATGGCGATGGACATCATCGGCATGTTGGGCGGCCGCAAGATTCACCCCCTTTTCGGCGTCCCCGGTGGCGTGGGAAAGGCCATCACCGAAGAGGAACGGGCCCAGATTGAGGCCACGGCGCGGGAGGAGATAGAGTTCGCTCTCTTCACCCTGCAACTCTTCCGCCAGATCGTGCTTGACAATTCAGCATATCGGGATATGATTCTTTCTGACTTGTTCGTCCTGCCCACGTACTATATGGGCCTGGTGGACGAGCAGAACCGGGTGAACTTCTACGACGGCATGGTCCGGGTGGTGGACCCTGAGGGGCGGGAATTCGTCAAATACGCGCCGCACGAGTACGCTCAGGTCATCGCCGAACACGTGGAGCCCTGGACCTATCTGAAGTTCCCTTTCCTTAAAAAGGTTGGCTGGAAAGGACTGGTCGCTGGAAAAGATAGCGGCGTCTACCAGGCCACACCCCTCTCCCGCCTCAACGCGGCCGACGGGATGGCGACGCCGAGGGCGCAGGAGGCCTACGAAGAGTTCTACGCGACCCTGGGTGGGAAGCCGGTCCACCACACCCTGGCGACCCACTGGGCCCGGCTGATAGAATTGCTCTACGCGGCGGAGCGGCTGCTGGAACTCGCCACTGACCCGGAGATCACCAGTCCCCACGTCCGCAACATCCCCACGGCGACGCCGGATGAGGGAGTGGGCATCGTGGAGGCCCCGCGCGGCACCCTGACCCACCACTACATCACCGACGAGCGGGGGCTGGTGGTCAAGTGCAACCTTATCGTCGGCACGACCAACAACTACGCGTCCATTGCCATGTCCGTCCGGCAGGCGGCGAAGGGGCTGATCCGCAAGGGGCAGGTGATCACCGAGGGGTTGCTCAATCGGATAGAGATGGCCTTCCGGGCCTACGATCCCTGCTTCGGTTGCGCCACCCATGCCCTGCCGGGCCAGATGCCGCTGGAAGTCCGCATCTACGACGCCGAAGGGAACCTGCGAGACGTCATTTCCCGGTAACAGGAGGGTTCAGTTTCGGGGCGGCGGCTCTGCCGCCGCTCCGATATAAAGCATATTGCCCCTGCACATCACCAGACGGAGGTAGACTATGCAGATCGCCGGCGTTGAATTCCCCGATGACCTCTACTACGACAAGCAGCACAACTGGGCGCGGGTGGAGGGCAACACCGTCGTCCAGGGCCTGACCGATTTCGGTCAGCGCATTGCCAAAGAGATTGTCTACGTGGAAATCCCCCCAGTGGGGAAGGCCGTCACCCAGGGCCAGACCTTCATGTCTATGGAGTCGGGCAAGTGGGTGGGGCGCGTCCCGGCCCTCGTCGGCGGCAAGATTGTCGCTGTCAACGAGGAACTGGAATTTGAGCCTTCTCTGATCAACCAGTCCCCCTTTGACCAGGGCTGGCTGGTCAAGATTGAGATGTCCAACCCGGCGGAACTGAATAATCTCTTCCGGGCGGATTCCCCCGAATTCCGCGCTTTCATAGAAGAGGAAGCGGCAAAATACAAAGACCTTCTGGGTTAAGCCGGCGCGCCGCTGATGGCACTCCCGGAGGCCGCAGGCAGCCGGGAGAATGGTTTCGCGCGCCATTTGTGTTGATGACGCAAAATAAGGCGGAGGTACTCTGTGAACATTGAAACCCTCTTCTGGATTTTTCATACTCCCCTCATGGTCGTCTTCCTGATCGGCCTGGTTGACGTGACAGGTATCTGGCTCCGGGGTCGGGTGGAGGGGGCTGATGGTGCCTCTGCCGGACGAAAATTCATCATCCTGCTGGGCAAGGCACTGCGGGCTATCTTCAGCCGTCAGTTCCCCATCATTCTGAAGGCTTTCATCACCGAGGCCTGGTTCAATCGCCGCCTCTGGCAGACCAGCCGCTGGCGATGGTTGAGCCACTTTCTCCTGCTGAACGGCTTTCTGCTCCTGACAGTGCTCTCCGGCTTAGCCGCCCTTTCGGAAAAGGTGCTCTATCACCTCTTTCACCTGGGACACATCCCCTGGATCGCGATGTGGTATATGGCGGACCATCCCGTCACAGCGCTCCTGAATGAAATCGGCGCCACTATGATGACGGTGGGCCTGCTCTTCTACGTCTTCCGCCGCTACCTGGCCCGCCCGGCCCAACTCCGGACGGGTTCCATGGATACCTGGATGGTAGTGGGATTGGGGCTGATCCTTCTCACTGGCTGGGTGACCGAAATCGTCCGCCTGAACGCTCACTACGATGGCCCCGCTCCCCATCTGGCTTTCATCGGCTATCCTCTCTCCCTCCTGGTCGCCGGCTGGAATCTTCCCTGGAAGGCCCTTGCCGACGGGTTCTACCTGGGTCACGGCTTACTCACCTCTATCGTCATTGCGGCCATCCCCTACTCCAAGTTTATGCACGCTGTCGCCACCGCCATGATCGCAACAGTGGACGCAGTCCAGCAAGAGAGGGTGGTGGTGCAAGGAGGAACTGCCCATGTCCCGGCCTGACCTTTCCCTCTTCACCTTCCAGCAACTGATGTCCCTGGACGCCTGCACCCGATGCGGCGAGTGCACCCTGTGGTGTCCCACCTTCACCGAGAAGCCAGACCTGGACGCCATCACCCCGTTGCGCAAGATTGAGGCGGTGCGGCGGTTTGTCCGGGGGCAGTATGGCCTGCTGGCCCGACTCTTCGGCCCCCGTCCGCCCAAACCGGAGGCGCTCCAGGCCCACTCCACCGGCACCTATGACTGCACTCTCTGTGGACGCTGCGCCGTCGTCTGCCCGGCGCGCATCCAGACCCGCGAGTTGTGGATCGCCATGCGCCGGGACCTGGTCCGGCAGGGCGTCTACCCAGCCATCTTTGACCGCCTCCGGGAGACCTTCCTGACTGCCCACAACATCTCCGGGGACGATAACGCCAACCGGCTCATCTGGAGCCAGAACCTGCCCGAAATCCCGGAGGGGGTGGGCAAGAAGACGCGGGCTGAAGTGGTCTTCTTCGTGGGGTGCGTCGCCTCCTTCTACCCTCAGTCCTACTCCATCCCCCAGAACGCGGTGCATGTGCTGGAGAAGGCCGGGGTGGACTACCTGACGCTGGGTGGGGAGGAGTGGTGCTGCGGCTTCCCACTGGTCATCGCCGGGATGGGCGACGCGGCGGTGGAGACGATGCGCCACAACCTGGATGCCGTCCACCGGACCGGCGCGCGGCGGCTGATCGCGGCCTGCCCGTCCTGCTACCACACCTGGAAGCACGATTACCCCCGCGTCCTGGGCGAGCCGCTGGGGTTTGAGGTCCTGCACCTGACGGAACTGCTGGCGGAACTGCTGGCGGACGGGCGCGTTCCGCTGAGGCCGCTGGAGGAGACGGTGACGTACCACGACCCCTGCGACCTGGGGCGGACCAGCGGGGTGTACGAAGCGCCCCGGGAGGTCATCCGGGCCATCCCCGGCGTCACGTTAGTGGAGATGGAGCATCACCACCAGTACTCCCTCTGCTGCGGCGGCGGCGGGGACGTGGAGATGGCGGATAAGGACCTGGTCGCGGCAGTCTCCCGGCGGCGCATCGGCGAGGCCCAGGCGACGGGGGCGAGGGTGCTCCTCTCCGCCTGCCAGCAGTGCAAGCGGACCCTGGCGGGCGCGGCCCGGCAGGAGAGACTCCGCATCCGGGTGCTGGACGTGGTGGAACTGGTGGCCCAGCAGATGGCGTAGAAATTTGCCCCACTGAAGCCTTGGGCGAAGGGTGATTATCCGGGGTGTCCACCCGTTTGGGGGAGGGTGGCTTGTTCCGCGAGATGGGAGTGCACTTTCAACAATGAGTCTCCTGCAAAAAGGTCATTTCACCGCCGAGACGCAGAGTACGCAGAGATTATACTGATGTAAAACTCTGCGCTCTCGGCGTCTCTGCGGTGAGTTTTTGCAGGGAAGTCAACAATGGTTCCGACAATGGCCGAAGAGGTGTTTTGACCTTCTCACCTCCCGAGAGAGGGTTTTGCGGCGGGCGGCTTCGCCTCCCGCCGCAAAACCATCTCCCTGGGGCTAAAAACAGCCCGCCAGGGCTTCA
Organism: Chloroflexota bacterium; assembly: GCA_017743275.1. Classification (GTDB taxonomy): domain Bacteria; phylum Chloroflexota; class Anaerolineae; order B4-G1; family DUEL01; genus SpSt-77. The sequence goes on from JAGHZG010000018.1 coordinate 5,753, forward strand.
TTGGATGAGCCTTGCGGTTTACCATCGGGCTGAATGGGACAGTCCCGACGAACTGGGTACACACCCGTTGCCCGGGGTGTGTCCCAGTTTTGTCGGGCTGGGCCGCTGGCCTTTTCGCCTGGCCGTAAACGGCCAGGCTCAGGCGAAGATGAGGCGCGAGAGCGCCCCTCTCCACCCTGGCAACCCGGGTTCCCGAAGGGCTACCGAAGGGAAAGGGCGCTTCCAGCGCCCTGGGCAACCTCAGCCAGGCCGTTTACGGCCTGGCCCACCGGGCTCCCGATGATTTTGGGACACACCCGTTGCCCGATTTTTCTTGACAGGATTTAGTTTATGTGGTAGAAATTTCATGCCTCTGCTTCAATAAGGCGGCCGTAGGTATGCATATTTTGCGGATCATTAGGAGGAAGGCATGGCGCTGATGAGGGTCACCCTGAACGGACAAGAGGTCCTGGCCCGTCCCGGGCAGACCATCCTGGAGTTGTGTCGGGAGCATCATATCCCGATTCCCACCCTCTGCCACGATGACCGCCTGCAACCCCTGGGCACCTGTCAGATCTGCGTCGTGGACGTGCAGGGGTACGGTCTGGTCTCTTCCTGCGCCACACGCGTCGCCGACAGGATGGTCATTCAGACCCACACGCCGCAGATTCTGGCCCTGCGCCGGGATCGCCTCCAGGCCCTCTGCGCGGAGCATTACGGCGACTGCATCGCTCCCTGTCGGGAGGCGTGCCCGGCAGAGGTGGACATTCGGGGGTACATTGCCCTCATCGCCCGCGGGGCGTATGCCGAAGCGGTCCGCCTGATCAAAGAGACGCTCCCGCTCCCCGAGGTGATCGGCCGGATCTGCCCTCATCCCTGCGAAAATGTCTGTCGTCGCAGCCTGGTGGATGAGCCCGTCGCGGTCTGCGCGCTGAAGCGGTTTGCCGCTGAACACACTTATGAAGAACTGAGTGTGCCCGTTGCGGAACCCACGGGCTTCCGCGTGGCGATCGTGGGCGCCGGCCCGGCCGGTCTGACCGCCGCCTACTATCTGGTCCAAAAGGGGCACGCCGTGACCATCTTTGAGGCTCTTCCGGAGCCCGGTGGCATGCTCCGGTACGGCATTCCCGATTATCGCCTGCCGAAGGAGATTCTGGATAAAGAGATCGCCGCCATCGCCCGGCTGGGAGTTCAAATCCGCACCGGACGGGCCCTGGGCCGCGATTTCACCCTCTCCAGCCTCTTTGAAGAGGGTTACCACGCCGTTTATCTGGCCATCGGTGCCCATCAGAGCCAGCGGATGAACGTGGAGGGGGAGGACCTGGAGGGGGTGCTTTCGGGGATTGATTTTCTGCGCGCCGTCGCCTGTGGTCAACCCCCTTCTATGGTTGGCCAGCGGGTAGCGGTGATCGGAGGGGGAAACACCGCGATGGATGCCGCCCGCACGGCGGTTCGCCTGGGCGCGGAAAAAGTCACCGTCGTCTACCGCCGCTCCCGCAGTGAGATGCCCGCCATGCCCTGGGAGGTGGAGGAAGCGGGGGATGAAGGGATAGAGTTCCTGTACCTGGCCGCGCCGGTGAGAATCGTCGGGGAGAATGGGAGAGTTCGCGGGATAGAGTGCGTCCGGATGCAGTTGGGAGAGCCCGACGCCAGTGGCCGCCGCCGACCCGAACCGGTGCCCGGCTCCGAGTTTTTCCTGCCGGTAGATACGGTGATCGCGGCCATCGGTCAGCGCCCCGACCTCTCCTGTCTGGATGGATGCGCGCTGGAAACCCGGTGGGGGAACATCTCCGTGGACCCGGAGACGTTCCAGACCTCTATGCCCGGGGTCTTTGCCGGAGGCGACTGCGTCACGGGCGCGGCCACTGCGGTGGAGGCCATCGGCGCCGGCCGAAGGGCGGCCCTGGCGATCCATCGCTATCTCCTCGGCGAAGACGGACGACCCGTCCAACGGGTCAGTTTCCGCAAAGGCTCCCTGGAGGAACTGCGCGGCCGTCCGGAATTCGCCCAGGTGGAGCCCAGACCCCGACAGAAGATGCCGCTGGCCCCGGCCGAAACCCGGCGGCACAATTTCCAGCCCGTGGAGTTGGGCCTTTCAGAGGAAATGGCCCTGCAGGAAGCGGCCCGATGCCTGGGGTGCGGCTGCCTGGTAGCGGAGACCTGTACCCTTCGCCAGTATGCCACCGAATACGGCGTCTCGCCGACGGCCCCGTCCAGGGATGTCTGGTATCCGCTGGATACCACCCATCCCTTCATCCTGCGGGACCCCAACAAGTGCATCGGGTGCCAGCGTTGCGCCCGGCTCTGTCTGGAGGTCCAGGGGGTGGGTGCCCTCTCCATCGCCTATCGGGTGGGCACTGTGGAGGGATACGGCGGTTCTCTGCTCAACACCCCCTGCGAATCCTGCGGTCTCTGCATCTCCGGCTGCCCCGTAGGGGCACTGGTGGCGAAGAACGAATTGCCCCCCGCTTATGAGGTCAAGACCATCTGCTCCTACTGCGGCGTCGGCTGTGGCCTGTATCTGGGTGTACTGGGCAATCGGGTGGTCAGTGCGCGGGGAGATACGGAGAATCCGGTCAACCAGGGGCTCTTGTGCGTCAAGGGACGGTTCGGCTACGAATTCATCCACCACCCCGACCGGTTGACCCGTCCCCTGATCCGGAAGAACGGAGAGTTGGTAGAGGCGACGTGGGACGAGGCCCTGGACCTGATCGCCACCCGACTGGCCCAGTACCAGGGCGACGCCTTCGCAATGATTACATCGGCCAAGTGCACCAACGAGGAGAACTATGTCATCCAGAAATTCACCCGCGCGGTGATGGGCACTAACAACATAGACCACTGTGCCCGTCTCTGACACGCCCCATCGGTGGCCGGTCTGGCCATCACTCTGGGCAGCGGGGCGATGACCAACCCCATCCGCGACATCGGACAGGCCGGATGTATCCTTTCCATCGGCAGCAATACCACGGCCAGCCACCCCGTCATCGGGCTGGAGGTGAAGAAGGCGGTCCGTAGAGGCGCGAAACTGATCGTCATCAATCCGCGGGAAATTGACCTCTGTCGCTTCGCGGATCTCTTCTTACAGCCCCTTCCCGGCACCGACGTCGCGCTGTTGATGGGCATGGCGCGCGTCATTGTGGAAGAAAATCTGGTGGACTGGGCCTTTGTGAAAGAGCGCACGGAGGGACTTGAGGAGTTCATGAAGTCTCTGGAGGAGTATGATCTGGACTTTGTGGAGCGGGTGACGGGGGTCCCACGGGACAAGATTGTGGAGGCCGCCCGCCTCTACGCCACCCACGGGCCGTCTACTCTCCTCTATGCGATGGGCATCACCCAGCACTCCCACGGGACGGATAACGTCTTTGCCCTCAGCAACCTGGCCCTGCTCACCGGCAACGTGGGCAGGCCCTTCAGCGGCGTGAACCCCCTGCGGGGACAAAACAACGTTCAGGGGGCCTGCGATATGGGCGGGCTGCCCAACGTGTATCCGGGCTACCAGCGGGTGAACGACCCCCAGGTGAGGGAAAAGTTTGAAGCGGCGTGGGGATACCCTCTGAACCCTAACCCCGGCCTCTTCCTGACCGAGATGTTTGATGCCGTAGACCAGGGCCGGATCCGGGCGATGTACATCATCGGGGAGAACGTCCTCCTGAGCGAGCCCGATGCCCGGCATGCTCAGAAAGCCCTGGAGCAATTGGAGTTCCTGGTGGTCCAGGACATCTTCCTCACCGAGACGGCCCGGCTGGCCCATGTGGTCCTGCCGGCGGCGACCTTCGCGGAGAAGGACGGGACGTTCACCAACACCGAGCGGCGGGTGCAGCGTATCTATCGGGCGATCCCGCCGGTCGGAGAATCCCGTCCCGACTGGTGGATCGTGTGCCAGGTTGCCCAACGGATGGGGGCCCACGGGTTTGATTACGCGCATCCCGCAGAGATTATGAAGGAGATTGCCACACTCACTCCTATCTACGGGGGAATCTCCTACGAGCGGCTGGAGCGGGAAGGGAGTCTCCAGTGGCCGTGTCCCCACCCGGAGCATCCGGGCACGCCGACCCTGCACACCGAACGGTTCGCCACCCCCACCGGCAAGGGACGGCTGATCCCACTGCGGTACCGGCCGCCGGCCGAGACACCGGACGAGGAATATCCACTGATCCTGACCACCGACCGGAGCCTCTATCACTTCCACGGCACGATGACCCGGCGGGTGCGGGGTCTCAACCGATTGCGCGGCGAGGAGTGGGTGGAGATGAACCCCGAGGATGCTCTGGCCCTGGGGATCGCCGACGGCCAGACGGTGCGGGTGGTTTCCCGCCGGGGCGAAGTGATCGCTCGGGCGAAAGTCAGCAAGGATTCGCCGCCCGGTGTGGTCTCTATGACTTTCCATTTCGCCGAAAGCCCCACTAACGTGCTGACCAATCCCGTAGCCGACCCGATGGCGAAAACGCCGGAACTGAAGGTCTGCGCGGTGCGGGTGGAAAGGGTGGAAGCGTAACGATTCGGTAGGAGCAGACGTTTGGGGGGAAATCGGAGGGTTTGCGGCGGCCTTCGGCCGCCGCAAAACCTATTCTCTCCCCTTGCTCCGCCAGGCCCGTTCCGCTCCTGCGCAATGTGGTAACTACCTATCTAAATCGGTTTGCAGGTAACGTAGCGCAGGCTGTCAGCCTGCATGCAGGCCTGACGGCCTGCGCTACAGAGATATACCTTTGCCAGGTCTTGGACGGCGTCTGCCCAGAGGCTACCTGGTAGGTGGTTACGTAATGTAGTATAACTTGCCAGATTGGACAACGTTGGCTATAATTGGACTGCGTTAACCAATCTGGGGAGGTAGAGGATGCCCACAGTCATTTCGGCGACGGAGGCGAAGAACCGGTTTGGGGAAGTCATCCGGCGGGTCTATCGGGACGGCGAGACCTTCATCGTGGAGCGGGACGGATTGCCGGTGGTGATGATTGTACCGGTGGAGGGGCGACTGCCCGGTCCGACGGTCGGGCAGAGAAGGTTTGCCCGCGCGGTGCAGGCGGCCGCGCAGGAAGCGGCGGCCTCCGGGCTGACCGAGGAAGACCTGGAGCGGACCGCCGACGAGATTCGGGAACATCTGCATCGGGAGCGCTGGGGTGCCTGACCGTCCACTCCGGGTGATGGCCGATACCAATGTCCTCATCAGCGGGGTTATCTTTCCCAGGGCCGCCTATGAGTTTCTGCAGCATGCCCTGCAGGGCGATTTTACCCTGGTGCTATCAGAGCAAATACTGGCCGAAGTGCAGTACTGGATGCAAACAAAAGCCACTCACCTTCAGCGAGCGGCGATGACGGTTTTTCTGGAGGAAGTGCCCTGCGAGGTTGTCCCTGATCCCCCGCGGGCGGAGGTGGAGCGGCACTTCCAGTTGGTGCGGGACTCGAAGGACGTGCCGATTGCTCTGGCAGCCATTCAGGCGGGAGTGGACTACCTGGTCTCCCACGATCAGGACCTGGTCGCCCAGGATGAGACAACGGCTACATTGCGCCTGTGGCTCTCGCCGATGCCCGTGGTCGCTTTCCTGCGCGACGTTATGGGCTGGAGCCCCGAAGAACTGGAGGCCATCCGGCATCGGACGTGGGAGGAGATCGGATGAACGTTTCTTCCTGTCCTTTCCCTCATCTGGGAGGTTGACCGCTTCCGGGAAGCGTCCTGGGAAAACACGGGGCTGATCAATGCACGAACTTTCCGTCACCCAATCCATTCTGGACATCGCCCTGGCCCACGCGCAGGGGGCCGGGGCGAGTCGTATTTTGAAGGTGAATCTGGTCATCGGGGAACTGTCGGGGCTGGTCGGGGAGTACATTCAGTTCTATTTTGACTTTGTCAGCAAGGGGACCCCGGCGGAAGGGGCGGAGTTGACGTTCCGGCGTGTGCCGGCCCGCTTCCGGTGTCTGGACTGTGGGACGGAGTACGAGCCGAACGGGGCGGACTGGGCCTGTCCCCAGTGCGGCGCGCTGCGGCCGATGGCCTGTCTCTTATACACATCT
>JAGHZG010000019.1 GCA_017743275.1 Chloroflexota bacterium
CAGTTCGTACTCCCGCCGCCACCCGTGGCTCCGCCGCATCCGCCACTCCCGCCCGTCGGCGTCCCGGAACCGACTCTCCGTCCGAAAGGCCGAAAGCGTCAGCGCCCCCAGCGCCCCCATCGGCGACCGGAGATCGTAGCGCAGGGCAAGGAACCTGGATGGGATGACCTCTATCCGGTCTACGGCCAGCACATCGGGGGCCATCTCAGCCTTCCTGCGGTGGAGCCGGGGGCTGTCCTCCCGCGAGGAGCGTCTGCATGGCCCCGCTCATGGAAGCCATCCCCATCAGCCCGCCCAGGTTCATCGTCTCCACCGCGCTGGACGGGACGATGATCAGCGCGCCCTTCTCCTTCAGCCCCTCAAAGAGCATGTTCATCGCCCGCAGGTGGAGCGCGGTGGGGTTATCCCGGTAGGCCTGCGCGGCCTCGGCGAACGAAGCGGCGATTTGCTTCTCACTCTCCCCCAGGATGACCCGCGCCTGCCGCTCCCGCTCTGCCTGCGCCTGGCGGCTCATCGCGTCCTCCAGCGCCTCCGGGATGACGATGTCGCGGATTTCCACCGACTGGACGGTGATCCCCCAGGGGGTTGTCCGCTCATCTATGATGCGCTGGAGTTCGGCATCCATTGCGGCCCGTCCCACCAGGATGCTGGCCAGTTCCATCTGGCCGATGATTTCCCGCAGGGCCGTCTGGACGGCCCAGGCGATGGCCGTCTGGTAGTCCTCCACCTCCAGGACCGCCTTCTCCGCGTCCCAGACCACCCAGAAGAGCACCGCGTCCACGTTCACCGGCACCGAGTCCTTCGTCAGCGTCCGCTCCGCGGTGAAGGGGGTGACCATCACCCGGTGGTCCACCATGGCCGGGATGGTGTCCACGACCGGGACGATCCAGAAGGGCCCCGGACCCTTAAGGCCCCGAAAGCGCCCCAGCCGCAGGACGATGGCTTTCTCCCACTGGTTGGCGACGCGCAGAGCGAAGAGGATGTATAGGCCGACCAGATTCAGGATGATGACCTCTGCGGCAATCTAGCCGTCCGGGACACCCAGGGAATCCAGGGCGACCGCCAGGATGATGGAGATGACCAGCAAGAGGACGAAGACTGCCAGGGCCAGGCTGCTGAAGCCTTTGAGGGCCGACTCCTGCCGCCGCACCGCTCCCGATGTCGGCGCGCGCTCCCCGCGCCGGGATTGAGTTGCCGGAACCACGACCATCGTTGCCTCCTTATCTGTGTTTGTTCGCGTTCATCCGCGTCCGCTTATGAGCAGCGCCTCCCGCCGGAAGGTTCGCACCCCCAGGCCGATGAGCACCCCGTCTATCAGCCACAGCACCAGACCCACTGCCAGCGCAATGAGCGGGCTGAGGTAGAGGACGCCGGTAATCTGCCCCGCCACCAGCGCCAGCACCAGCACAACCAGCGACGCGCTCATCTGGTAGGCCTCTATGAAGGTGCGGGCACGGGTGGAGATGAGCACTGTCGCGGCGACTCCCAGCGCGGCGACGGCCGGCGCCACCCAGAGCATCAGGGGCCACCACGAGACCGGCGGGAACCAGACGCGCCCCATCACCGGCCATCCAGCCCCGTTCACCACGACCCCGTAGACCAGGAAACTGACCCAGGTCAGCGCGACCGCCGGGACGAAGGCCGCCAGCATCTTGCCCAGAAAGAGTTCTCCATCCGAAGCGGGGGTGTACAGCAACGCCTCAATGGTCTTCCGTTCCCGCTCCCCCGCGAAGGACTCGGACGCGAAGATGGTGGAGAACATCAGCGGGAAGATGAGGATGAACGGTGCGAAGAAGTAGCCCGTCATCAGCACCACCCAGGCCTGCCGCTCGTCCAGCCCGGCCAGTTCAGCCGCCAGCGCGGGAATCCGTTCTCGCATCATCCCCACCGGCCCCGAGGGGGCCATCAGCGGCGACATGGATTGCATCAGATTCGGGGCCAGTATGATGCCCAGCGGCAGGACGACCATGAAAATCAGCGGGACCACCAGGGCCGGAATCCAGGCTGCCCGGTTCTGCTGGACTTCTTTCAGGTCTTTGACCGCGAGGGTCCGCAAAGTGCGCCCGTTCATGATGCCTGGTCTCCCCGAATGGCGAAGTAAATCTCCTCCAGCGACGGCTGGCGCGGGACGACATGCAGAATCCGCGCCCCCTCCCGGACCAGGGTCTCCACGACGGCGGGCACCATGTTTTCGTCCGTCACGCTCACCGTCAGCCAGAGATCTTCGTGCTGGACATCCCGAACGCCGGGCAGACGCCGAAGGGCACCGACGGCCGCATCGGTCAGCGGCGCGCCCAGGCCAATCTCCACCGGAAGGCCGGGCCAGAGGGTCCGGGAGAGTTCCTCCAGTGTCCCCAGCGCCAGCAGACGGCCCCGGTCCATCACCGCCACCCGGTCGCAGAGCCGCTGGGCCTCGGTCAGATTATGGGTGCAGAGGAAGACGGTTCGCCCCTCCCGGCGGCTGAGTTGCCCAATCATCTCCGTAACCTGTCGGGCCGCTTCGGGGTCCAGACCGGCGGTCGGCTCGTCCAGGAACAGCAGGGGCGGCTCGTGGAGCAGGGCCCGGGCCAGCGCCAGCCGCTGCTTCATCCCCTTGCTGAACTCGCCCACCCGACCGTCCGCCCGGTCGGCCAGGCCGAATTCCTCCAGCATCCGGGCCACGCGGCGGGCAAGTTCCATCTCCGGGATACCGTAGAGCGCGCCGAAAAGGGCCAGGTTCTCCCGCGCCGTCAGCCGCTCGTAGAGAGAGCGTTTCCGTCAGCACGCCGGTCTGCTGGCGAAGACGGCCGCCCTCCCGCGCCGGGTCCAGGCCCAGCACGCGCGCCTGGCCTCCCGACGGCCGCAGAACGCCGTTAAGGAGCCGGACCGTCGTCGTCTTCCCGGCGCCGTTGGGCCCCAGCAGGCCGAAGACCTCCCCCTCATATACCTGAAAGGTGAGGCCGTCCACCGCCCGGATGGGGCCGAAGAAGCGGGAAAGGGATTCGGTTTCTATCACCGGAACCATCGTCTTTCTCTATTCCTCGGAATTGGGATCACACCCGGGAACCGCCGCTGGCGCTTCGGAAGCCCCCAGAGAGTGTGATCCGTTCCACGGCCTGGCGCAGGGCCCGCAGGTTGCCCCAGGGGGTCGTCAGCGGGGCCACGCATCCCGTGCTCAGAATCAGCCGACGGCCCCCGGTCCGGGCCACCGCGTCGGCAACCTCGGCCGCTATCTCCTCCGGCGTCCCCAGCACCAGGGTCCGACGCCCCACTCCGCCGCTGACCGCGCCGCCGAAGAGGGCCTGCCCCACCTCCAGCGCGGGTCCGCCCTCCCGGTCATGCCAGTGGAGAACCTGAACGGGGTAATCCGCCAGCGTCTCCAGCATCACCGTCTCCCCGTGCAGGTGCAGGACGTTGAGCCACATCCCCCGCGCCGCCTCCAGAATCCGCAGGTCATAGGGACGCCCGAAGAGGCGGTACTCCTCTTCAGCCATATAGTCATATCGGGCGTGCTGGACGGCGTAGAAGATGCCATCTGCGCCCCGTTCCCGGACCGCCTCCACGAACCGGACGGTCGTCTCTGTGATGGTCTCCAGGCCCCGCCGCAGCGCGTCGGGATACCGGCGGAGATGCAGGAGCAATCGGTCCTCTCCCGCCAGGTTTTTCGCCTGGGCCAGGGGACTGAAAACGGTCTGGATGACGGGGACCTCGTCTCCCAGGGCGGCCCGAATCCGCTCCAGCGCGGTCAGTTGGGCCTCCAGGGAGCCCTGGCAGGGGTCCAGAACTACCAGGCGCGCCCAGTCGTCGGGGGACTGGACGGGACGAACGACATAGTCACGGGTCCCCTCCGGATGGCCGCGCCATTCGTCCCGGGCGCCCCAATCCCGCAGGCAGAAGGAACTGGACGGGGTGACCTTGATGAAGTCCCAGTCCCACTCCCGCTGGAAGTGGACGGTGGCCTCCGCCAGCCCCTCCGGCGTCTGGTCGTCCACAGGCCAGTGGCGCCAGAGGGCCACCGGCGGGCGGTCCACCGGTTCCCCGGCGATGGTGCGCTGAAGGCGTTCCCGTTTGTCCATTTTGCCTCCTCCACAACGATGTACCTGCTCGCAAATCTGTGACGTGCCTGGCATGTTCCTGCTCAGGTCCGCGCCCCTCCGCGTTTATCCGCGCCCCATCTCCTCCTGGAACGCGGCCGCGATTTCATCCCGATGATACCCCAGACGGAGCGCCTCGTCAATCGCGGCCCGCAGGAAGGCACGCAGTTTCTCCGCCCGCAGTTGGGCCTGGCGGGCCGCGTCCGGCACCCCGGCAACAAACGTTCCCCGCCCGCGCTGGGTGGTGATGCCACTTGCCCCCTGCGCAGAACCGGCTATAATATACGTAGCCGGAGGCCCGAATGAACGACGAACCGCATTCTTCCCCTTCCGGCCCGACCCGGGAGGACTTCGCCAGACTGTTGGATGAATTCACCCCGTGTGCCCACCTCCAGCGCGGGGATGTGGTCCAGGGGCAAGTGGTCCGCGTGAGCCACAACCTCATCCTGGTGGACGTAGGCACCAAGTGCGAGGGCATCATCACTGGCCCGGAACTGGAACGGATAGACCCCAAAACCCTCGCCCGATTAAAGCCCGGGGACCGGGTGACCGTGTACGTCGTGGACCCGGAGGGGCCGGGCGGTGTCCCGGTTCTTTCTCTCACCCGGGCGCAGGCGGAACAGGACTGGGCCTACGCCTGCTCTCTCCAGGAAAAAGGCGAACCGGTAGAATTGACCGTCGCGGCAGCCAACCGGGGAGGGCTCATCGTCTACCTGGGGCGACTGCAGGGGTTTGTCCCCGCTTCCCACCTATCCCCCTCCCGGGGAGCCCCGCGCGTCTCCGACCCCGATTGCTGGCCGTTCCTCTCCCGCCTGGTCGGCACTTCCCTGAAACTGGCGGTGATTGAGGCCGACCGGGAGCGGAACCGTCTCATCCTCTCGGAACGGCTGGCGGAGGAGCGACATTATGAGCGCTCGCGGGCAGAGATTCTGAACTCCCTGCGGGAGGGCGAAGTTCGCCAGGGGCGGGTGAGCAACCTGACGCCCTTCGGCGCGTTTGTGGACATCGGAGGAGTGGACGGCCTGGTCCACCTCTCCGAAATCTCCTGGGGACGGATAGAACACCCCGGGGAACTCCTGCACATCGGGCAGGACGTGGAAGTCGTCGTGCTCTCGGTAGACCGGGAGCGGCAGCGAATCTCCCTCAGTATCAAGCGGCTACAGCCGGACCCCTGGACGTCGGCCGGCCAGCGGTACCAGGTGGGGCAACTGGTGGAGTGCCGGATCACCCGCCTGACCCGTTGGGGCGCTTTCGCCTGCATCGTGGGAGATGAGGAGATAGAGGGGCTCATCCACGCCTCCGAACTGGACGGTCCGGACGGGGAGGCCATCCGGGAGTTGGTCCGTCCTAACCAGGTGCTCACTTTGCGGATCATCCGGATGGAGCCGGAGCGCCACCGCCTGGGCCTGAGCCTCCGACAGGTGGACCAGTGGGACGAGACGGTCTTGCTGAGGGAGCCATCGGCGGGAGCCATCAGTGATGGAAGACCACTGGAAACTCTTCACCCCTGAAGCCGAGCGGGTGCTCCGCCTGGCAGAACAGGCCGCCCGGGGCATGCGCCACCTCTACGTGGGGACGGAGCACCTGCTGCTGGGCCTGATGCAGGAGGAGAGCGGAGCGGCGAAAGTCCTGCGCCAGATGGGCCTGCAGGAAAACCGGGTCCGGCAGGTCATTCTTCGCCTGAACCCCGAAGAGCGCCGTTCCTCCATTTCACACCCCCAACTCACCGAAGACACCAAACGGGTCATCCAGCGGGCCGTGGAGGAAGCCCGCCGTCGGGGAGACCCCAAAGTAGATACCGAACATCTGCTCATCGCCCTCACGCGCGAGGGGGACGCGATGGCCGTCAGCGTCCTCCGGCGGCTGGGCGTCAATACCGACCGACTGCGGGAGGAGGCCGTCCGCTCTCTGGAACAACGGCCCGTCCCGGTCGTCCGCCCCCGCACCCGCCAGCGGCCTGCCCCTCACCCGATGATGAGCCGCCTGGGGGTGGACCTGACCACCCTGGCCGAAGAGGGGAAACTGGACCCCGTCATCGGTCGCCAGGCGGAAATTGAGCGGGTCATCCAGGTCCTGGCCCGCCGGACCAAGAACAACCCCGCGCTCATCGGCGAGCCGGGCGTGGGCAAAACCGCCATCGTGGAGGGACTGGCTCAACGTATCGTCGCCGGAGAAGTGCCCGCCATCTTGCTGGACAAGCGGGTCTTCCAGTTGGACGTCGGCGCGCTGGTCGCCGGGACCATCTACCGGGGCCAGTTTGAAGAACGGCTGAAACGGGTCATTGAGGAACTGAAAAAGAGCGGTATGATTCTTTTCATTGACGAAATGCACGTACTGGTGGGGGCCGGTGCTGGCGGGTCGGCGCTGGATGCGGCGAACATTCTCAAGCCGGCCCTGGCCCGGGGCGAACTCCAGTGCATCGGCGCCACCACGATGGACGAGTACCGCCGCTACATTGAATCCGACGCCGCGCTGGAGCGGCGCTTCCAGCCCATCATCGTCCGCGAACCCACCGTGGAGGAGACGGTGGAGATTCTGCGGGGGCTGGCTCACCTCTACGAAGACCACCATCACGTCCACTTCACCGACGATGCCCTGGTCACTGCGGCCCGCCTCTCCGCCCGCTACATCTCCGACCGCTACCTCCCCGACAAAGCGATTGACGTCATAGACGAGGCCGCCTCCCGGGTGCGGATCTACAAATCCCCCGAGGCGGTCCGGCTCCGGGAGTCCTGCGCTCGCCTGCGGGAACTGGAGGAGCAAATGGAAGCGGCCGTCCGGGCGCAGCGGTTTGAGGAGGCCCGACGGGTCCGTCTGCACATCCAGCACCTGGAGCAGGAGATAGAGAGATTGCGGGAAGGGGAAGACGGCCCCTGGCCCACCGTCGGGCCGGAGGACGTCGCGGAGGTCGTCTCTATATGGACAGGCGTCCCGATGGCCCAGTTGGCGGCCGAGCAGAGCCAGCGGCTGCTCCAGATGGAGGAGGAACTGAGCCAGCGTATCGTCGGGCAGGACGAGGCGATCCAGACGCTGGCCCGGGCTCTGCGGCGGGCCTACGCCGGGCTGAAGGACCCCCGTCGGCCCATCGGCTCTTTCTTCTTTCTGGGCCCCACCGGCGTGGGCAAGACGGAACTGACCAAAGCACTGGCCGCCTTCCTCTTCGGCACCGAGGACGCGCTGATCCGGCTGGACATGTCCGAATTTATGGAACGGCACACCGTGGCCCGGCTGGTCGGTGCGCCGCCGGGGTACGTGGGCTACGAGGATGCTGGCCAATTGACCGAGGCCGTCCGCCGCCGCCCGTTCTCCGTGGTCGTCTTTGATGAGGTGGAGAAGGCCCATCCGGAGGTCTTCAACATCCTCCTGCAGATTATGGAAGAGGGAAATCTCTCCGACGCGAAGGGTCAGCGGGTGGACTTCCGCAACACCATCATCATCCTGACCTCCAACATTGGCGCGGAGGCCATCCGGCGGGGCGGCCTGGGCTTTGCTCTCCCCGGCGACCGGGCCCAGGAGGCGGAGCAGGAATACCGGGAGATGAGCCAGCGGCTGCGGGAGGAGTTGAAGCGGACGTTCCGGCCGGAATTTCTCAACCGGGTGGACGCGGTGATCGTCTTCCGGCCGCTGGGGCCGGAGCAAATTGCCCGGATTGTGGACCTGGAACTGGCGAAAGTGGCGGAGCGACTGGCGGAGCGGGACCTGCGGCTGGAGGTCTCCGCGGCGGCGCGGGAATGGCTGGCCCGCGAGGGGTACTCCCCCGAGTACGGCGCCCGTCCCCTGCGCCGGGTCATTCAGACCCGGGTGGAGGATGCCATCTCCGAGGCGTTGCTGGCGGGCGACTTCGGCCCCGGGGATACCATCCACGTGGACGTGGATGGGGAGAACATCTGCATCGGCCGGGCACCGTAACTATTCAGCCGATGGAAATCGTCCTCCCTGAGCACTTCGTGCCGGGTGTCGGCGAAGGCCGACACCCTTCCACGGGCATCCCCAAAGAGAGGATCGGTGAAGGCTGACCATCGGCCGCAGGCCCAAAGAGGTTGACTTCAGTCAGCGCCTGAATGTTACCCGCAAAGTTGGGGGAGCCCGAAAAAGAGAGGGATTCTGCGGCGGCCAAAGGCCGCCGCAGAATCCCTCTCTTCGCTCTTCCCGGTGGGGTCACCGCCGGAAACCTTCCCTCACGGCGTCGGCAACCGGTAATCCGCCCCCAGAATGACCAGAATATCCACCCCGGCCTGCGCGGCGGGCGCGTCCACGATGGCCTTCAGAGGCAGATTCAGCCAACCGGCGATAGCCTCGGCGGTGAACCGCTTGCCGGTGTAGACGAGAATCATGGACTGCGCGTAGTCCTGGCGGTCGGCGTTGCCGTAACCCCCAATCTGGACCCCCCGCGCCTGCAGGTATTCGGCCGTCTTCTGGGCCAGGCCCGGAGTGAGCGTGCCGTTCTGGACATGGACAACGGCCGCCTCCGCCGCCACCCGGGTGGCGGGGTCCTCCACCTTCGGCGTCGCCTGCGGCGTCATGAACACGTAGTCCCGCACCGCCCGCATCCGATCCCGGACCGGCACCAGCACCTGCTGACCGTCGGGTGTCGTCCACATCTCCGTACAGGTCTCGTCTATGACCGCGGTGCGGATGTTCTCTTTGGGAATCTGCGTCGCCAGATGGGCCAGCCGGACAACCTTGTCCAGCGTCAGGTTGGGGTCCATCACCACCGAGTTGCGCACCGTCTCCCACATCTGGGGGACCTGGGGGAGCAACTGGGGCAAGAGATTCAGCCGCGTGACCTTCTCCAGAATCGCCATCAGCACCTGCTGCTGCCGGGCCGCCCGGTCAAAGTCCCCCCGCCCGGTGTGACGGGTGCGGGCATACTTCAGCGCCAGTTCCCCGTTCATGTGGACCCATCCGGCCGGGATGTAGAGGGGGTCGTAGTCGTAATTGGGACCGGGATACCACGGGTCGTTTATCTCTTCCGGGACGTAGATGTCGATCCCGCCGATCAGGTCCACCAGATGGACAAACGCGTTGAAGTCCACCCGGGCGTAGTGGTGGATGGGGACGCCGAGGTTGTATTGGACGGTGCGCGCGGCCAGGGCCGGGCCGCCGCCGGGGTAGTTGTAGGCATCGCCCAGGTAGTGGGCGGTATTGATGCGCCCCTCCCCGTAGCCAGGAATGGGCACCCACAGGTCGCGGGGGATGGAGAGCATCCCCCCCGAACGGGTCAGCGGGTCCACCGTCAAAATGATCATGGAGTCGGTCCGCCAGGGTCCTTGTTCTCCGGGACGGGCGTCAATCCCCATCACCAGAACGTTAACCCGATCCTTCCCCTCCCAGGTGGGAATCGGCTCACCGGGCTGCCAGTCAATGACGGGGTTGCCGGGGGATGGGTTGGAGCCGGGCAGGAAGTCGGAACCAGCCACCCACGCCCGGACCTGCTGGTAGAAGATGTAGCCGATGCCGCCCGCCACCAGCAGGAACGTCACAGCCAGGCCGAGGGTGAAATATACGGCCCCCCGGCCGGTGTTCGGTCTTCGTCTCGGAATTCGCTGGGCCATACCGCCTCGCTTATTGCTTATCGCGTATCGCGTATCGCTTATCGCGTATCGCTGATAGGAAACGTTTTTGCGCTGACCGCCAGTGCAAGACGCTCCCTGAAGTTTGGCCTCTTTCAGAGAGGGGGCAGGAAGTAACGACCTACCCGAATCGGTTTGCCAGTAATGTAGCGCAGGCTGTCAGCCTGCATGCAGGCCTGGCGGCCTGCGCTACAGTTGTCTGTACAATATCCTTTTTCTCCAAAGAGCCAAACTTCAGTACTGGGGTACCCCCTGCGAGATTATAACACGATTGGCAGAGAGGGCAAGATGAGCGGGAACGAGAACGAGATGGGCTTCGCTTTCCCGGAAGGCCCGCTCCCACCGGAATGGGTCTATACGGTCGGGGCGGGCGCCCTGGAGCGAGAGGGGCCGGTCCTGCGCTTCCTGTTAGTGAACGCCACCGCGGCCCGTTACTCCAACGCCCAGATAGACGACTACCGGGGCCGTCCCCGGCGCCGTTTCCCCTGGCGGCCCCCGGTACGGATGACCGTGCGGGCCCGATTCTCCCATCCGGCTGGCGTCCTGCGGGGGACCGCTGGCTTCGGCTTCTGGAACGACCCCTTTATGATGACCGGCGCCCGCCTGCCAGCCCTCCCCCGGGCCGTCTGGTTTTTCTACGCGTCACCGCCGTCGGACATGAAACTGGACCTGGAGACACCGGGGTGGGGGTGGAAGGCCGCCACCATAGATGCAGGAAGTCCGTCGGCCCTTCCCTGGGCGTTGCTGGCGCCAGTACTGGTCCCCCTGATGAACCTGCACGCCCTCTACCAGCGGCTCTGGCCGCCGGTCCAGCGCGCCCTGCGGGTGCGGGAGGCGGCCATCGGCGCCGATATGACCCAATGGCATACCTGCGTCCTGGAATGGGGGGAGCGGGAGGTCTTCTTTGAGGTGGACGGGGAGGTGGTTCTGGAAAGCGCCCCCGCTCCCCGGGGACCGCTGGGGTTTGTGATGTGGATGGATAACCAGTACATGGTCGCCACGCCCTGGGGCCGCCTGGGCTGGGGGTTACTGGACGTCCCCGGCCATCAGTGGATGGAAGTGGAGCACATCTCCCTGAAATTCACAGGAGATTCACGTCCCTTTCACAGTTTCTTCATACCTTCCGGATATACTGGGGGCGCCAATCGGCAGAAGGCCGGTTGAGCCTGAAGGACAGGAGGTCAGTATGAGCAAAAAGAGCATTCTGGGTATTGGAACCGCGTTGGGGCTGGTCGTCCTGGTGGGCCTGCTGGGGCTGATGATAGCGGCGCCCGCCCTCGCCCAGGGGAACACTCCGCCCACCACGCCAACTCCGGGTGCCGGTCAGGGACCGGGCCTGGGACGGGGCTGGGGGCGCGGCTTCGGCCTCGGCCGGGGCTTCGGCGGCTTCGGCGGTTCCTGGGCCACCTTTGACGCCGTCGCCGAGGCGCTGGGGCTGACCCCCGAGCAACTCTTCTCTGAGTTGCACTCCGGCAAGACCCTGGAGGAGATTGCCGAGGAGAAAGGGGTGGACATCCAGAAGGTCTACGAGGCGGCACAGGCGGCGCGGGTCCAGCAGATGAAGGACGCCATCCAGAAGGCGGTGGAGGATGGGCGGATGACCCAGGAGCAGGCAAAC
>JAGHZG010000020.1 GCA_017743275.1 Chloroflexota bacterium
AAGGGGCGCTTTAGCGCCTCGTCTTCGCCTGAGCCTGGCCGTTTACGGCCAGGCGAAAAGCCAGCGGCCCAGCCCGACAAAACTGGGACACACCCATCCTTATGTGCGCGCAGAGAGACCTGGTCGGCGAAGGCCGATCATCACCGCAGGCCCAGGAAGGGTGACTTCAGCCAGCGCTGAATAGTTACGTCGCAATTTTATTTTACCCCACTACCCACAGGAAGCAAATGCGCCGCTGGTGACGGGAATCCCATAAAAAAAGAGGCGACCCCTGTGGGTCGCCTCTTTGCTATCCCTTCACCTCAATCCATCAGGTCGTCCTCTTCGTCTTCCTCTACATCCCCATACTCGTACTCTTCATCCTCATCCAGCAGGTCCGGGGCAACCTCTAAGAGAGATTCGCTGGCTCCTCCGGTCATCATCTGTTCCAGTTCCAGTTCCTCTTCCAGCGCGACCAGTTCTTCCTCCAGGTCCTTCTCCTTCGCGATCAAGAACGGCTGAGGCGGGGCTGGCAACACCGCCGGTCGCAGCGGGACGCCCTCGTAGGAGGGGATGGGGCCGTCGGAATCGGGCGAATCGCCCCGGTAGCCCGTGCCCGCCGGGATCAACTTCCCGATGATGACGTTCTCCTTCAGGCCGTAGAGCATATCCTTCTGGCCCTCCACCGCCGCCTTCGCCAGTACCCGGATGGTGTGCTGGAAGGAGGCAGCAGAGAGGAAACTGTCGGTTGCCAGGGCCGCCTTGGTCACGCCCAGGAGAACCGCCCGCGCCTTGGCCGGCTGCTTCCCCTCGGCGATGGCCCGACGGTTAATCTCCTGCAACGCCAGCCGGTCCACCAGGTCGCCGGGGAGCAGGTCCGTATCGCCAGGATCCACCACCTGCATCTTCCCCAGCATCTTGCGGATGATGACCTCAAAGTGTTTGTCGTTGATGTTGACGCCCTGGGAACGGTAGACCTTCTGCACCTCGGAAAGGATGTACATCTGCGCCGCTTCCCGCCCCAGGACCTGCAGGATGCGGTGAGGGTTCTGGGAGCCCTCAAACAACTGAGTGCCGGCCTTGATGTACTGCCCCTCCGCCACCAGCAGCCGGACAGCGGGCGGGATTTCGTACTCCCGCTCGTCCCGCCGCTCATAGGTCACCCGAATCCGACGGCCATCCCGGTGGACGGTGCCCCGATGTCGGGCCAGAATCTGGTCGCCCGGCTCCTCCTCCGTCCCCTGCCGGGCAATGGCCTCCCCGGCGTTGATCATATCTCCGTCCGAAACCAGAACCGTCCAGCCCTCCGGGACGGTGTACTCATCGGTAAGCGTCTCGCTTTTGCCGACAATCACCCGTCGGCGGCCATCCTCTCGGACGATGTGGACGATGCCATCAATATCGGAGATTTCCGCCTCGCCCTTGGGGTGCTTGCGGGCCTCAAAGAGTTCCTCCACGCGCGGGAGACCGGTGGTGATGTCGCCGCCAGCGGCGATGCCGCCCGTGTGGAACGTCCGCAGCGTCAACTGGGTACCCGGCTCGCCGATGGACTGAGCGGCGATGATACCGACCGCCGTCCCGATGTGGACCAGGGTGCCCCGGCCCAGGTCGCGCCCGTAGCAGAGAGCACAGATGCCCCGCTGCAGGGCACAGGTCATCGGCGAACGGACGTACACCTCGTTGATGCCAGCGGCCTCTATGGCCTCCACGGCGTCCTCGTCAATCTCCTCATTCCGGTTGACGATGACCTCTCCCGTCTGCGGATGGACGACGGGCGCCGCGGCGATACGGCCCACCAGCCGCTCCGCCATTGTCTGCCCACCCACATCGTCCTGGCGGCGAATCCAGATACCGCTGCGGGTGCCACAGTCGTGGGCGTTGATGATGACGTCCTGTACCACATCCACCAGACGGCGGGTCAGGTAGCCGGCGTCGGCGGTGCGCAGCGCCGTATCCGCCAGACCCTTGCGGGAGCCGTGGGTGCTGATGAAGTACTCCAGTGTGGTCAGTCCCTCCCGCAGGTTGGAGCGGATGGGCAGCGGGATGATGCGACCGGACGGGTCGGCCATCAGGCCGCGCATGCCAGCCAACTGGGAGATGGGCCCGAAGCCGCCCTTGGAGGCGCCGGACTGGGCCATAATCGCCACCGGCCCCTCGGGGTCCAGCGTGCGAGAGACCGCCCTGGCGACCTCATCGCGGGCCCGGCTCCAGAGGTCAATGGTGCGGGCGTACTGTTCCTCGGCGGTCAGCAGACCCCGCTGATACTGCCGCTCCACCTCCGCCACCTGGGCCGTCGCTTCCTCCAAGATGCGGGATTTCTCGGCGGGGATGGTCAGGTCGGCGGCGGCAATGGTCACCCCGGAGCGGGTGGCGTAGTGGAAGCCGATGTTTTTGATGCGGTCCACCACCTCGGTGGTCCGATCCTCCCCCAGGCGGCGGTAGCAGAGCCCCACCAGGTCCTGCAGTTTTCCCTTGTCCAGCGGCTCGTTGACAAAACGGAGTTCGTCCGGGAGAATCCGGTTGAAGAGACAGCGGCCCACCGTGGTCTCCACCGGCTGGGGCGGCGGGGGCTGACGGTCGTAGACCTGCCGGACCCGAATACGGGCGTGGATGTCCACATAGCCCAGCAGGTACGCGGTCTCCACCTCGTCCAGGTCGGCGAAGTACTTGCCATCGCCCCGATGTGGCCCCGTCGTCTCCATCGTCAGGTAGTAGATGCCCAGGCACATGTCCTTGGTCGGCCCGACGATGGGCTGGCCGTCGGCGGGCTTGAGGAGGTTGCGGGTCGCCAGCATCAGCCGGCGCGCTTCCTGCACTGCCATATCGGAGAGCGGGACGTGGACCGCCATCTGGTCGCCGTCAAAGTCGGCGTTGAAGGCCACGCAGACCAGGGGGTGAATCTGGATGGCCTTGCCCTCCACCAGAACGGGCTCAAAGGCCTGAATGCCCAGCCGGTGCAGGGTGGGCGCGCGGTTGAGGAGAACCGGTCGGTCCTTGATGACCTCTTCCAGAATCTCCCAGACCTCGGGCCGCTGGCGCTCAATGAAGCGGCGGGCCGCCTTGACGTTGCTGACGTAGTTGTACTCCACCAGTTTGCTGATGACGAAGGGCTTGTAGAGTTCCAGCGCCATTTCCTTCGGGAGACCACACTGGTGGAGTTTCAGTTGCGGGCCGATGACGATGACGGAACGGCCGGAGTAGTCCACCCGCTTGCCCAGGAGGTTGCGGCGGAAGCGGCCCTTCTTCCCCCGGAGCATGTCGCTGAGGGACTTCAGTTGCCGCTGGCCCCGGCGAGAGAGGGCCTTGCCCCGCTGGCTGTTGTCAATGAGGCTATCCACCGCCTCCTGGAGCATGCGCTTCTCGTTGCGGATGATGACGTCGGGCGCGCCCAATTCTATCAGCCGCTTCAGCCGATTGTTCCGGTTGATGACGCGGCGGTAGAGGTCGTTCAGGTCGGAGGTGGCAAACCTCCCCCCGTCCAGTTGCACCATCGGGCGCAGGTCCGGCGGGATGACGGGCAGGACGGTGAGAACCATCCACTCGGGGCGGTTGCCGCTCTTGCGCAGGGCCTCCACCACCCGCAGGCGGCGGATGGCCTTCTTGCGCCGCTGTTTGGACGGGTCGTTGCGCGCCTCGTTCCACAACTCCTGGGCCATCTTGTCCAGGTCCATTCGGTGGAGAATCTCGTAGAAGGCTTCGGCTCCCATCCCGGCGCGGAAGACCTGTCCCCAGCGGGCCTTCAGTTCTCGCAGACGGGCTTCGGTGAGAAATTGCAACGGGGCCAAACTCAGAAGTTCTTCCTGGTCATCCTCAAAACGGATGCGTAGATTTTCTATATCGCGGGCCAGTTGCTCCTGGATGCGTGCGATTTCATCGGCGATCGACTCCTGCCAGTGCTGGAGATCGGTCCGTAGCGGAGCCAGTTCCTGCTCCTCTTCCGCCCGCAGGCGGCCCTCCAGGTGCTCCAGTTCTTCCTGGATGAGGCGGCTCAGCAGGGTCAGGTGCTCCCGTCCAATGGTCTCTCCAGCCTCGGCAATGACGGCGCCCGTGGCTTTGAGGACAACGGGGGTGCGGACAGCGGAGCCCTGGCGTTCTTCCAGCCGCTTCCGCAGGGCCTGCGCCTCTTTCATCAGCGCTTCGGTCTCGTTGTTGAGCCGCTCCTCAATCCGGGCGTGAACGGCGGCCAGTTCTCCCTCAATCCGGGCCCGCTCCTGAGCCAACCGCTCCTGCAGGGCAGCGATGGCGGCGCTGGCCTTCTCCTCCAGTTCCCGCCGATGGTGGTCGTACTCCTCCTTCAGCCGCCGCAGCGCCTTCTGGCGTGCCTCTTCGTCCACAGTGGTGATGACGTACTGGGCAAAGTAGAGAACGCGGTCCAGGTTCCGGCGGGAGACGTCCAGGAGGATACCCAGGATGCTGGGGGTCTGGCGAGTGTACCAGATGTGGGCGACGGGAGCAGCCAGTTCAATATGGCCCATACGCTCCCGGCGGACGGAGGAACGGGTCACCTCAACACCGCATTTATCACAGATGATGCCGCGGTAGCGGATGTTCTTGTATTTGCCGCAGTAACACTGCCAGTCCCGCGTGGGCCCGAAGATGGCCTCGCAGAAGAGGCCGTCCTTCTCCGGGCGCAGGCGGCGGTAGTTGATGGTCTCGGGCTTGGTCACCTCGCCGTACGACCAGGAGCGAATCTCTTCCGGAGAGGCCAGGCTGACTCGCAACGAAACGAAGTTCTGAATCTCGGCCGAATCGTCCAGATACTTCATAAACCCCCTCCAATCCCCCTTGCGTTTACGAGGGATAAACACAAACAAAGCGCTTGAGCCCTTGTCTCAGCGCTTGATGAAGATGGTCACAAGTTTACCGGTACCTGCTGGAAAGTGGAAGTATTATAAACCCTTTTGAGGTTTTGTCAAGTTTGCGCGCTGAAAGACCGTTTTTATGGCGGCGGCTTCGCCGCCGCCATAAAAACTCTAATAAGGTGACAGTCACCCTCAAGGTGACTGTCACCTTCACACCACCAGTGCGTCGGCGATCAGGTCCACCGCGCCCCTGACCTCCACGCCCAGGCCGTAACGGTCGCTAAGGTCGGCCAGTTGCGTCTTACAGTTCTCGCAGGTGGTGACGACCCACCGGGCACCGGTGCGCTGAATCTGCTCCACTTTGGGCCGTCCGGCCTTCATCCGGACCTCAAACATATCCGGTTCAGCAATCAACCCGCCGCCCCCGCCGCAGCACCAGTTCAGTTCCCGGTTCGGCGAGAGTTCCCGGAAATCGGTGGCGACGGCACGGATCATCATCCGCGGTTCCTCAAAGATGCCCGCGTTCCGGCCCAGGTTGCAGGGGTCGTGGTAGGTCATCGGCACATCAAAGGCACCCTCCCGGACCCGGATGCGCCCCTCCTGCAGGTACGACGCGACCAGTTGTACCACGCTGACCCGCTGGATGCCCGCGATTTCGTCCCCGAACCAGTGGTCCCAGAAATTCCGCAGGGTCCGGGTGGCGTGGCCGCACTCCGCGTAGGCAATGACCTGCGCGCCCAGGCGACGGGCCTCCTGGACGATCCAGTGGGCCGCCTGTTTCGCCTTCTCTATGTCGCCGACGAAGAACGAATGGTTGGTGGCGGTGAACATGCTCAGCGACCAGGACTCCTTCGCGGCGTGGAAGATTTTCGCCAGCGGGATGATGGCGTGCTCGCCGACCACCGGCACGTAGAGGACGCGCGCCGGTTCGTCCACCGGAATGCGCAGGTCGGGGACACCCCACTCCTCCCGGATTCGCCCCTCCAGTTCCCGGATCTGGTCCACGTAGAACTCTTTGAGGGCATCAATGATCTCCCCTTTGCTCACCTCGGCGTTGCCGATTTCAGCCACCATCTCCATCCCCATCCCCTCCTGGCCCAGGGCATACCGGCCCATATTGACCAGCAGTGCCGTGTCCAGGTCAAAGGGGCAGAAGACGGAGCACCTTCGGCAGCCCGTGCATTCCCAGAGCGCCTGCCGGAGTTCGGAGACTGTCCGCTCGTCGGCGAGATCGGTTTCCCGGTACCAGCTCAGGAGCCCCTTCCGGCCGTTGCCTCCTCGCTGGAGCAGTTTCTTGACCAGCATCATCCGGTAGGCTGGAATGTGCGCGGGATTGCCGGAGGCGACGTAGAAGTGGCAGGCGTCTATACAGGCCCCGCAGCGGACGCAGATGTCCTGGTAGTACTGAAGCGGGCGGGTAATGCGCTGACGAACTGTATCCAGGAATTTGGTCAACATCGCGTCCTCCTAACTCCGGGCGACCATTTTGGAGAGCACCGAGCCAGCGATATGGCTCAGTTTCCCGAAGGGGAAGTAGACCATCAGCAACTGGACCAGGGCGAAGTGCCAGATGAACGCGGGCCCCGTGCTTTCCGGAACCGGCTGCCAGCGGAAGGAAGCCAGTCCGGCGAAGAAACGGTGCAGTTCCTCCACCTCCACCGTCCGCAAGAGGCGCATGTGGAACCCGGTCAGGGCGATGCCAATGAGGAGAAAGAGGACGAAGAAGTCCTCCGGGACGGAGAGCCACTTGACCGCGCCGCTCAACCGTCGGGCCAGCAGGTAGAAGAGGGGAATCGTGAAGAGGGTCCCGGCAATGGTCCCGGCGATGGCGGAGAAGGCGTGCTGCTGCTCCTTGCCCCAGTTCAGCAGTTTCCAGAGGAAATAGAAGTCGGTGAAGGCCCGGATGTGACCGACCAGGACGAAGAGGAGCCCCAGGTGCATGATAAAACCACCAGCCCAGAGGAGCGGATTGACCCGTAGCAACCCCTTCAGGGTAAACATATCCACCAGCGCGTCCGCCAGCCGTCCCAGGCGGTTCTGGGGGCGGGGGAAGAGGGAGAGATGGGCCGGAGCCGGCCTTTTTTGCCACCACAGGTAGACCCGGTATGCCAGCCCGCCGAAGAAGACGACGACAGCGATGTAGGGGGTGATGTAGTAGAACAGAAAGGCCAGGGTTGTCATAGACACCTCCTGGGGCTGTAGGACAACTGCGAGCAGTTGTCCTACTTCACGCGGCGGATGTAGAACTTGAAAACACCCTCGCCCTTCTCCATCCCCAGCAGTTCGTTGCCGGTGCTCTTACACCAGGCCTGAACGTCGGCGACGGAGCCGGGGTCGGTAGCCAACACTTCCAGAACGCCGCCCACGGAGACGTTCTTGATCTCCTGGCTGGTCTTGACCACCGGCATGGGGCATTTCAGCCCACGGGCGTCCAGGGTCTTTTCGGGGGTGTATTCTGCCATTTTGTGCCTCCTGTTTTTGAGATTCACCGCAATCTTTGCGCCCTGTCAAGTCTCTTAAAATCGTACCGGGGGCAGAAAGCCCAAAGTCCTGAAAAACCGTACCTCCAGAGTGCCGTAACGGCTGAGACTGGCTGCGCTCACCGGCTTTTATTAACCCCTCACCCCCCTTGATCCCCCCTCTCCCCTTGGCCTTACGGCCAGGGGAGATGCTCTCAAAATTGTCAAGGAAGCGATGGGGGAGAGGTGTAGGAGGGGAGCGAAAAAGTGACAATACTTCCCCTCCCCCTCTTCTGAGAGGGTTTGCATATGTTTAAAATTGAGCGACGGCGAAGAGCGCTTTCTTCGCTCCGTCACACCCGGGCGATGTGCCGCCGGAGGTCAAACGGCTCTCCACAGCAGTACACTGCCCAGGCCCAGACCACGATTTTGCGTGCCGCCGCCACCAGGGCAACCATATGGGGCTTCCCCCGCTGGCGGAGCCGACGGTAAAATCGGGCCAGAGGACTACTTGTCCCCTTCAACCCGCCCCGAGCGGCCGCTACCAGGAGGGAACGCCAGCGGGTATCCCCCTGCTTGCTAATGCGCCCTCGGGGAGGCCGCTTCCCGCTCTGGTGGATGCGGGGGTCCAAACCCAGATAGGCGACCAACCCTTTGGCATCCCGACGGCCCAACTGCGCCCAGCGGATCAGCAAAGCCACCAGTGCGTGGACCGTCTTCTCCCCCACTCCGGGCACGCTGAGCAGACGGCGTCGTAGCCCGTCCAGGTCGGGAAAATCCCGGTACAGACGGCCGATATGCTTCTTCGTCCGCCGGATCAGCCCTTCCAGGAACTGAATATGTTCCTGCAAATCCCGGACTTCGGGGGCATCAGGGGAGATCCCCTGGCTCAGGTAGGCCTCCAGGCGGTTCTGCTCCCGCTGTCGTTCTACCTCCAGTTCCCGCCATCGCTCGGCCAGGCGGAGGAGGTGACCTGCGGGTTCTGGCCAGGGCTTCCAGGGGTGGAGGTCCTGGCGATGCTCGGCCCCGTAGAGGGCCAGCATCTGGCTATCCAGAGGGTCGGTCTTGGCCCGGTATCCTCGCCCCTGCTGCCATTGGCGTACCTGCCGGGGGTTGGGGTACAGGATGCACTGGCGATGTTCGTACAGCCAGTACATCAAGGGTCGTTCATACCCTCCGCAGGGTTCAATAACCCAGATCACCTCCTCGCCCCGGCTCTGCTGCTGCACTTGCCGGAAAAGGGTTTCAAACTTTTCCAGCCGATTGGGGAAGGAGCCCAGGTACTGGGGAGAAGAGTCCTGGCCTGCCCGGAAGAGAGCCACGGCCAGGGTATCCCGACTGCCGTCCACACCGATATAAAGGCTCATCCTCCACCTCCTCGGTATAGGTGTAGAGGCCCACTATTCCCGGGGGATGAGGGTTCAGGTATGGTCTGGTATACGGGCTGCGAGCCCTGGATGCTCTCCATACTGGTTTTTCCTGCCCTCCTCATCTCGGATTCGGGCTTGGGAGCCCTGAGGGGGAAGCAGTCTCCCGGGAAAGGGGCTGTCCCCCTTCCGCAGTGACGGTCAGAAGGGGCAAGGAGAATATACCATATTTTGGTTAAAGAACAAGGCCGGGGGCCGGGGACCTATCTCCCCGGAGGCTCAGGGCCTTGAGGGGGGAACGGCCTTCCCGGCCCCAACCCAATGATACCAGGCCGGGGGCCGGGGACCTATCTCCCCGGAGGCTCAGGGCCTTGAGGGGGGAACGGCCTTCCCGGCCCCAACCCAATGATACCAGAGGGGGGACAAAGTGGGGTGAAAAGCCGGTGAGCGCAGAAAGTGCCAGCCGTTACGGCACTCCGGAGGTACGGTTTTTCAGGACTTTGGGCTTCTACCCCCGGTACGATTTTAAAAGACTTGACAGGTTTGTTAATTATTAATTATTTTGTGTCTTCGCGGTAAACATTCATCCAGGAGGCACTCAATGACCACCGAGACTCAATTCTACCGCCGGGCCGAAGAATGGCTCTATCGGGCGGCCGAACGGAACCCGGTGATGGCCACCCAGATCGGCATCCACCGGTACGATGACCGTCTGGGCGACCGGACGCTGGCGGCCCTGGAAGAGGAACAGCAGGAAGTCCGGGCCGCGCTGGCGGAACTGCGGGCGATGGACCTTTCCGATTTCCGTCTGGATGCCCGCATTGACCACACCCTCCTCACCCACATCCTGGAATCGTTCGTCCGCTCCTACGAAAAGATACAGGTCCACCGCCGCCACCCGGGGGGCTACCTGGAGGAGCCCCTGGGGGGTGTCTTCCTGCTCATTGTTCGGGATTTCGCCCCGCTGCCGGAGCGGCTGCGGTCGGCCCTGGGACGGGTCCGGGAGACCCCGCGCGTCCTGCGGGAGGCGATGGTAAACATTATTCCGGAGCAGGTGCCGCGGGTGTGGGCCGAGATTGCCCTGGAGCAGGCCCGCCAGGCCCCCGGCCTCTTCATCGGCCTGCTGCCCGCCATCGCCGCCAGCGCCGCCCCGGACCTCCAGGCCGACCTGGCCCAGGCCGGTCAGGCCGCCGCGCAGGCCGTCCAGGAGTACGCGTCCTTCATAGAGAACGACGTCCTCCCCCGCGCCGCCGGCGACTTCGCCGCCGGCCGGGCCCTCTTTGACGAGATGCTGCGGGAGGAGCATATGGTGGACTACGACGCCGACCAGTTGCTGCAGGTCGGTTGGGAGCAGTTCCACCTCACCCGCCGTCAGATGGAAGAGGTCGCCCGGCAGATAGACCCCAACCGGTCGGTGCAGGACCTGCTGGAGGAGGCCAAGGCCGACCACCCGACGGCGGAGGGACTGCTGGACGCCTACCGGGAGGCGATGGCGGCCGTCCGCCAGTACGTGATAGACCATGAAATCGCCACCATCCCGGAGGGAGAAGTCCTGCAGATTGTGGAAACCCCTCCCTACCTGCGGCCCATCATCCCCTACGCGGCCTACATGCCGCCTGGCATCCTGGAGGAACGGCAGGAGGGTATCTTCCTGGTCACTCCCGTGGACCCCAGTGCCCCGCCGGAGGTCCAGGAGCAGACGCTGCGGGGGCACAGTTGGGCCAAACTGCCGGTGACGGCGCTCCACGAGGCCTACCCGGGCCACCACCTCCAACTGGTCTGGGCCAACCGCCAGGAGACCATCCCCCGGCGGATGGGCACGTTCCTGGCGACGCTCTTCATCGAAGGCTGGGCCTTCTACTGCGAAGAATTGATGGAGCAACTGGGCTACATCGCCGGGCCGACCCAGCGCCTGGGCCGCCTCGCCGACCAGTTGTGGCGGGCCGCCCGCATCATCATAGACGTCTCCCTCCACACGCGCGGGATGTTGGTGGACGAGGCGGTGGACTTCCTGGTCCGGGAGTGTCAGTTGGAGCCGGCCAACGCGCTGGCAGAAGTCCGCCGGTACACCGCCAGCCCCACCCAGCCCCAGTCCTACCTGATGGGCAAACTGGCCATCCTGGAACTGGTGGCGGACTATCGGCGCGCCCATCCGGAGGCTTCCATGCGCCAGATTCACGACGCCATCCTGGGATGCGGCAGCCTCCCGCCCCGCCTGATGCGCCAGCGGCTGCTGGGGTAAAAGATGAACGTGGGTTTTTCTCACACAAAGACACAAAGACACAAAGAAAAACATCATAAGGTAAACTCTTTGTGGCCTTTGTGTCTTTGTGTGATTTTGCTGATAGCGGCTGGCCTGCGCTTCTACCGGCTGGACGCCCAGTCCTTCTGGAACGACGAGGGGAATGCCATCCGGGCGGCACAGCGATCCATCCCGCTGGTCATCGCGGCGGCGCGGGGGGACATCCACCCCCCGGGCTACTACCTGCTGCTCCACTTCTGGCGCATCCCCACGGGCGATAGCGAGTTTGCTGTCCGCGCCCTTTCCGTATACATCGGTCTGCTGACGGTTGCCTTTACCGGGCGGCTGGGGCGGCGGATGCTGGGAGCCGGAGTGGGCGTGGGGGCAGCGTTTCTGGCGGCC